>NZ_DBMACV010000015.1:0-55264 GCF_057861905.1 Phocaeicola sp.
ACGCCGATGGTACTGCGCAAGTGGGAGAGTAGGTAGTCGCCGTCTTGAAGGTCCTGCAGCACCGTTGCTGCGGGACCTTTTTTTATGTCCCTGCCCCAGGGTTCCGACGGCGGGCGAAGGACTTCCCCTCCCCCAAGGACTTTCTCCGGATGCTCAGGAAATGATGACAAATGGTACTTGAGATGTTTCTGTCCATTGAATTTGGGGAGAGGGACATTAGCAAGAATTAGATCATTGCTTGACTGTCTGATGAAAAACTCGAATTTTTATTGTACCTTTGAAAAACTAAATCTAATTTTCAATAATAACTATAAAGTAAATATGAAAACACGTATCTTTCGCTTTTGGCAGACAATTTGTTTTAGTGGACTTTTGGGCGTTTCATCTCTCTATGCACAAGCACCAGTAGCAGACTATGTACCTGCTCCTGAAAATTTGCAGGCACGAAAAGAGTTTCAGGACAGTAAATTCGGTATCTTTCTTCATTGGGGACTTTATAGTATGTTCGGACAAGGAGAATGGTATATGACTAATGAGAATATTGACTGTCATGAATATGCGAAAGCGGCATCCGCTTTCTATCCTTCCCGTTTCAATGCGCACGACTGGGTTGCAGCTATCAAAGCTTCGGGAGCAAAATATATTTGTTTTACTTCCCGGCATCACGAGGGATTCTCGATGTTTGATACCAAATATTCTGATTATGATATTGTAGACGCTACCCCGTTTAAACGAGATATTATTAAAGAACTGGCAGAAGAATGCCAAAAGCAAGGCATCAAGTTGCATTTGTATTATTCACATTTGGACTGGACAAGAGAGGATTATTATCCTTTGGGAAGAACAGGGCGTGGAACCGGACGTACTTCTCATGGGGAATGGAGCACGTATTATCAGTTTATGAATAATCAGCTGACTGAATTACTAAGCAATTACGGTCCGATAGGAGCTATCTGGTTCGATGGGTTATGGGATCAGCCTGACGATTTTGACTGGGGACTGAAGGAACAATATGCCTTGATTCATAAATTGCAGCCCGCTTGTTTGATTGGAAATAACCATCATAAAACGCCTTTCCCGGGTGAGGATTTCCAAATGTTTGAACGTGATCTTCCCGGAGAGAATACGGCAGGACTTTCTGGACAGTCAATCAGTGCCTTGCCGTTGGAAACATGTGAAACGATGAATGGCATGTGGGGGTACAAAATAAAAGACCAAAATTATAAATCGGTTACCGAACTGATACGTCTGCTGGTGCGTGCAGCTGGCAAAGGTGCTAATCTGTTGATGAATATCGGTCCTCAGCCTAACGGTGAACTGCCTGCCGTAGCAGTCGAACGACTAAAAGGAATAGGTGAATGGATGGATAAATATGGAGAAACTATCTATGGTTCGACTGGTGGCAATGTCGTAACAGCTTCGTGGGGAACCACTACCCGTAAGGACAATATGCTTTATGTGCACTTGCTGGCAGACCAGATGCCTCAGTTTGTAACTTTACCATTGACTGAAAAAGTTGTGTCTTCCACCTTGTTCGACTCTGGAGAAAAGGTGAAATGGGAAAAGATTGATGGAGGAATTGTATTGCATACAGCAAACTTGAAGCCGTCGGCCGATTGTATCGTAGCATTGAAATTAAAGTAAAAAATCTGTCAGAATTGCTGGAAGTAATTTTTCTTGCTTATATTTACAGAAAGAAATAAAAACAATGTTATGGTGATAAAAACTATTTTAGATACAGATTTATATAAATTTACTACTTCGTACGCTTATATCAAACTTTTTCCCTATGCATGGGGAACATTCACATTCAAGGATCGGGATGAAACAGAATATACAGAAGGCTTTCTGGAAGCATTGAAAAGTGAGATACACAATTTGTCGTTGGTATCGCTTCGTAAAGAAGAACTGGAATATATGTTTTCACATTGTCGTTTTTTACCGCGGATTTACTGGGAATGGTTATCTTCTTTCCGTTTCGATCCCGATAAAATAGAAGTATGTCTGGACGAGCAACATCATTTGCATATAGAAGTAACCGATTACTTATATAAGGTAACACTATATGAAGTTCCTTTGCTGGCGATTGTTTCGGAAATCAAGAACCAGTTCTTGAACAGGGTTCCGGATAAAGAATCTATCTTAGCCAAGCTGGCAGGAAAAATTGAATTATCGAATGAGCACCATATGCCATTTTCTGAGTTTGGTACTCGGCGCCGGTTCTCGTTTGATGTGCACGATATTGTAGTAGCTTATCTGAAGGAACATGCCCGTTACTGTACCGGAACATCAAACTGCTATCTTGCCATGAAATACGATATGCGTCCGATGGGAACCCATCCGCATGAATGGTTTATGTTTCATGGAGCACAGTTTGGTTATAAACATGCTAATTACATGGCACTTGAAAACTGGGTAAATGTATACGATGGTGATTTGGGTACAGCCCTTTCGGATACGTATACATCCGACTCCTTCTTGTCTAATTTCAGCAGGAAGCAAGCCAAGCTTTTCGACGGGGTACGATGTGATTCGGGTAACGAATTTGAATTCATCGACCGGCTTACTGCTCGTTACAAGGAATTAGGCATTAATCCGCAGACTAAAACGATTATTTTCAGCAATGCACTCGATTTTGAGAAGGCATTACATATCTTCGATTATTGTAAAGGCAAGATAAACTGTTCTTTTGGTATCGGTACGAATCTGACAAATGATACAGGGTATCATCCCTCAAATATTGTTATGAAATTATCCCGTTGTAAGATGAATATTAACCAAGAATGGAGAGAATGTGTTAAATTATCAGATGATATGGGAAAACACATGGGAAGCAACGCCGAAGTAGAGGCTTGTTTGTATGAATTACGTCTAAAATAACGTGCGAAATACTAATTTGTTGCTAAAATGAATAAAAAACTTTCATTTTATTTTGTGATGTCGAAATATTCTCTACCTTTGCAAGCGTTTAAGACAAATAAAAGATAATAATGAATACATTTCTTATACATATTTTGCTATGCGGTATTATTATTCTATTGGTGCAACCAGTGGGAAGTGAGCCGTGTGCATGACGGTATAAGATTTATGATATAAAGCCTTTCTCACTTCTGGTGCGAAAGGCTTTTTGCTTAAATAAAACAATATAAAGATATACGTTTATGAGCGACAGATTATTTATTTTTGATACGACGTTGCGCGACGGAGAACAGGTTCCCGGTTGCCAGTTGAATACAGTCGAGAAAATTCAGGTAGCAAAGCAGCTCGAAGCTTTGGGAGTAGATGTGATAGAGGCAGGATTTCCTATATCAAGTCCGGGCGATTTTAATTCTGTAATTGAAATTTCGAAAGCCGTAACTTGGCCTACCATCTGTGCTTTGACGCGTGCTGTTCAAAAAGATATCGATGTGGCTGCCGAAGCATTGAAGTTT
Organism: Phocaeicola sp.; assembly: GCF_057861905.1. Taxonomy (NCBI): domain Bacteria; kingdom Pseudomonadati; phylum Bacteroidota; class Bacteroidia; order Bacteroidales; family Bacteroidaceae; genus Phocaeicola; species Phocaeicola sp. The sequence continues at coordinate 3,432 of NZ_DBMACV010000015.1, forward strand.
GCCAAGCACAAACGTATTCATACGGGGATTGGAACATCGGATCCTCATATCAAGTATAAATTCAATTCTACTCGTGAAGAGATAATCGAGCGTGCAGTAGCGGCCGTAAAATATGCTAAGCAGTACGTAGAAGACGTAGAATTCTATGCGGAAGATGCCGGTCGTACAGAAAATGAATATCTGGCTCGTGTAGTAGAAGCTGTCATCAAAGCAGGAGCTACGGTTGTCAATATCCCCGATACAACAGGATATTGCTTACCCGATGAATATGGTGCCAAGATAAAATACCTGATAGATCATGTCGACGGAATCGACAAAGCAATCATTTCTACCCATTGTCATAACGACTTGGGCATGGCAACAGCCAATACCATCAGTGGAGTATTGAACGGTGCCCGTCAGGTAGAAGTAACCATCAATGGTATCGGCGAGCGTGCCGGAAATACAGCCTTGGAAGAAGTTGCCATGATTTTACGTTGCCATCACGGCATTGACATCGATACCAACATCAATACCCAGAAAATTTATCCTACCAGCCGAATGGTTTCCAGCCTGATGAATATGCCGGTTCAGCCCAATAAGGCCATTGTAGGACGTAATGCTTTTGCCCACTCATCAGGAATTCATCAGGACGGTGTGCTGAAGAATGTGCAGACGTATGAAATTATCGATCCGAAGGATGTAGGTATAGACGATAATGCTATTGTACTGACAGCCCGTAGTGGTCGTGCGGCATTGAAACACCGTCTGCATGTACTGGGAGTTGAAATGAATCAGGAAAAACTGGATAAGGTATACGAGGATTTCCTGAAACTTGCCGACAAGAAGAAAGACATTACCGATGATGATATACTTGTACTTGCCGGAGCCGACCGCAATGTGAACCATCACATCAAGCTGGAATATCTTCAGGTGACCAGTGGTGTGGGAGTTCGTTCGGTTGCCAGTCTGGGACTGAATATTTCCGGCGAGCACTTTGAAGCAGCAGCAACGGGTAACGGTCCGGTAGACGCTGCCATCAAGGCTGTAAAACAGATTATCAAGCGTCAGATGACCCTGAAAGAATTTACCATTCAGGCTATCAGCAAGGGTAGTGATGATGTAGGTAAAGTTCACATGCAGGTAGAATACGACGGACAGATGTATTATGGTTTCGGAGCCAATACCGATATCATAGCAGCATCGGTAGAAGCTTATATAGATTGTATCAATAAATTCAGAAAATAACTAAATGAGATTTTAAGTATGGCTAATACATTATTCGACAAGATATGGGATGCACACGTAGTGCAGAAGGTAGAAGAAGGACCTACCCAGTTGTATATCGATCGTCTTTATTGTCACGAAGTAACAAGCCCTCAGGCATTTGCAGGAATGCGCGCCCGCGGATTAAAATGTTTCCGCCCGGAAAAGATTTACTGTATGCCCGACCATAATACTCCGACACACGATCAGGACAAACCGATTGAAGATCCAATTTCTCGTACGCAGGTTGACACGCTTGCCAAGAATGCAGCCGATTTCGGATTGACGCATTTCGGTATGATGAACAAGAAGAACGGTATCATTCATGTGGTAGGACCGGAAAGAGGACTTACTTTGCCGGGAATGACCATTGTCTGTGGTGACTCGCATACTTCTACTCATGGAGCCATGGGAGCAGTTGCTTTCGGTATCGGTACCAGTGAGGTAGAAATGGTTATGGCTTCACAGTGTATTCTTCAGGCACGTCCGAAGACCATGCGCATCACTATCGACGGGAAACTGGGTAAAGGTGTAACGGCAAAAGATGTAGCGCTCTACATGATGTCGAAAATGACGACAAGCGGTGCAACCGGATATTTCGTAGAATATGCAGGCGAGGCCATCCGCAGTCTGACCATGGAGGGACGTCTTACCTTGTGTAACCTGAGTATCGAAATGGGAGCTCGTGGAGGTATGATTGCTCCGGATGAAGTTACCTTCGAATACATCAAGGGACGCGAATATGCACCGAAGGGAGAAGAATGGGACAAGGCACTTGCTTACTGGAAAACACTGAAGAGTGACGATGATGCCGTATTCGATAAAGAAGTCCGTTACGATGCAGCCGATATTCAGCCAATGATTACTTACGGAACCAATCCGGGTATGGGAATGGCTATTACCGACCATATTCCTACTACAGAAGGCATGAGTGAGGTAGAAAAGAGCTCATTCGAAAAGTCTTTGCACTATATGGGTTTCCAGCCGGGCGAATCTTTGCTGGGTAAGAAAGTGGATTATGTGTTCCTCGGAGCATGTACCAACGGACGTATCGAAGACTTCCGTGCTTTTGCTTCTATCGTGAAGGGACGAAAGAAAGCCGATAATATCACAGCCTGGCTTGTTCCGGGTTCGTGGATGGTAGACGAGCAGATTCGTCAGGAAGGACTGGATAAGGTTTTGGAAGAAGCGGGTTTCGAAATCCGCCAGCCGGGATGTTCGGCTTGTCTTGCCATGAACGACGATAAGATTCCGGCAGGAAAATATTCAGTTTCTACCAGCAACCGAAACTTCGAAGGACGTCAGGGACCAGGTTCTCGCACCTTGCTTGCCAGTCCGCTGACTGCCGCCGCTGCCGCCGTAACCGGAGTAATAACCGATCCCAGAACACTTATGTAATTCGTAAAATTGTGCATCATTATGAAACAGAAATTCAACATCATAACAAGTACTTGTATTCCTTTGCCATTGGAAAATGTGGATACAGACCAGATTATTCCGGCACGCTTCCTGAAAGCAACTACCCGCGATGAAAAGTTCTTTGGCGATAATCTTTTCCGCGACTGGCGTTATAATCCGGATGGCTCACTGAACAAAGATTTTGTACTGAATAATCCAGCCTATAGCGGACAGATTCTGGTAGCCGGAAAGAATTTCGGCAGTGGTTCAAGCCGTGAACATGCAGCATGGGCCATCGCAGGTTATGGTTTCCGTGTGGTCGTATCGAGCTTCTTTGCCGATATCCATAAAAATAATGAACTGAACAATTTTGTGTTGCCGGTAGTCGTGAGCGAAGGCTTCCTGAAGGAATTGTTCGATTCCATCTATGCCGATCCGAAAACAGAAGTCGAAGTGAATTTGCCTGAACAGACCATTACCAATAAAGCAACAGGTAAGTCCGAGAAATTTGAAATCAATGCCTACAAGAAGCATTGCTTGATGAACGGACTCGACGACATCGATTTTCTGGTAGAAAATAAAGATAAAATAGAAGCTTACGAAAAAGCTCGTAACTAATTAAACAATTTCAATGAACAATCATCCGAGAATAGAAATCATGGATACAACACTCCGCGACGGCGAACAGACCAGCGGAGTGTCATTTGTACCCCATGAAAAATTAATGATAGCCCGTTTACTGCTGGAAGACTTGAAAGTCGACCGTATTGAAGTAGCTTCGGCACGTGTGTCTGAAGGAGAATCGAAAGCAGTAAAAATGATTTGCGACTGGGCAGCTCGTCGGGGAATGTTATCTCGGGTAGAAGTGTTGGGATTTGTCGACGGAAATGTGTCTGTCGACTGGATTTACAATGCGGGATGCCGGGTGATCAATCTGCTGACGAAAGGTTCGGAAAAGCACTGTACGTTTCAGTTGAAAAAAACATTAAACCAGCATTTGGCAGATATTCAGAAGGTAGTTCACTATGCCCGTGAAAAGGGAATGGATGTCAATGTCTATCTGGAAGACTGGAGTAATGGCATAAAAGATTTTCCCGATTATGTGTTTGGATTGATGGACGGGCTGAAAGATTGTGGAATAAAGCGTTTCATGTTACCGGATACACTGGGTATCCTCAATCCGTTGCAGGTTATCGAATATATGCGGAAGATGAAAAAGCGTTATCCCGATTTGCATTTCGATTTTCATGCACACAACGATTATGATTTGGCTGTAAGTAATGTGCTGGCAGCTGTTCTGAGTGGAGTGAAAGGATTGCATACCACCATCAACGGTTTGGGTGAGCGCGCGGGTAATGCACCGCTGGCCAGTGTACAGGCTATCTTGAAAGACCACTTCCATGCTATAACCAATATCGATGAAAGTCGCCTGAATGTAGTCAGCCGTATGGTAGAGTCTTATTCGGGAGTAACTATTCCTGCCAACAAGCCGATTGTAGGCGACAGCGTATTTACTCAGGTGGCCGGAGTGCATGCTGATGGCGATAACAAGAATAACTTGTATTGCAACGACCTGCTTCCTGAACGTTTTGGCAGAATACGTGAGTATGCGTTGGGTAAGAATTCCGGTAAAGCAAATATACGGAAGAACCTGGAGAGCTTGGGACTGGAGCTGGATGAAGAGTCGATGAAGAAGGTAACCGACCGTATCATCGAGCTGGGTGACCGTAAGGAACAGGTTACGCAGGAAGATTTGCCTTACATCATATCCGATGTGCTGAAACACGATACCACAACCAATAAGGTGAAACTGTTGAGCTATTTTGTCACGTTGGCAAAAGGACTCAAGCCTATGGCTACACTGAGCATCGAGATAGATGGAAAGGTATATCAGGAAAGCTCTTCCGGCGACGGACAGTACGATGCCTTTGTGCGTGCGTTACGAAAAATTTACAAAGGTATACTGGGACGTACCTTCCCTATGCTCGTGAATTATGCGGTGACTATTCCTCCCGGCGGACGTACGGACGCCTTTGTGCAGACAGTCATTACATGGAATTACGGGGACAGAGAATTCCGTACCCGCGGCTTTGATGCTGACCAGACGGAGGCAGCCATCAAGGCAACGATAAAAATGCTTAACATTATAGAAGAATAAAATAAATACTAAAACTATGGATTTTAAAATAGCTGTATTGGCTGGCGACGGAATCGGTCCTGAAATCTCTGTTCAGGGAGTAGATGTAATGTCGGCTGTATGTGAGAAATTTGGTCATAAAGTAAGCTACGAATATGCGCTTTGCGGTGCGGATGCTATCGCTAAGGTAGGTGACCCGTTCCCGGAAGCAACCTACGAAGTATGTAAGAATGCCGATGCTGTATTGTTCTCGGCTGTAGGCGATCCTAAATTTGACAACGATCCGACTGCGAAGGTTCGTCCGGAACAGGGATTGCTCGCCATGCGTAAGAAACTGGGATTGTTTGCCAATATCCGTCCGGTTCAGACTTTCAAATGCTTGTTGCATAAGTCACCTTTGCGCGCCGAACTGGTAGAAGGTGCCGATTTTCTCTGCATCCGTGAACTGACCGGTGGTATGTATTTCGGAGAAAAATATCAGGACAACGACAAGGCTTACGATACCAACATGTATACTCGTCCTGAAATCGAACGAATCCTGAAGGTTGGTTTCGAATATGCCATGAAACGCCGCAAGCATCTGACGGTAGTCGACAAGGCAAACGTATTGGCATCTTCTCGTCTGTGGCGTCAGATTGCTCAGGAAATGGCTCCTTCTTATCCGGAGGTAACTACTGACTATATGTTTGTAGACAATGCTGCCATGCGTATGATTCAGGAACCTACTTTCTTCGATGTAATGGTTACAGAGAACACATTCGGAGATATCCTGACCGACGAAGGCTCTTGCATCAGCGGTTCTATGGGATTGCTGCCTTCGGCTTCTACTGGTGAAAGCACTCCGGTATTTGAACCTATCCACGGATCATGGCCGCAGGCTAAGGGATTGAACATCGCCAATCCGCTGGCACAGATTCTGTCCGTAGCCATGTTGTTCGAGTATTTTGACCTGAAAGAAGAAGGTGCGTTGATTCGTAAGGCAGTCGATGCGTCGCTCGACGCATATGTGCGTACTCCCGAAATTCAGGTAGAAGGTAAGCCTAAATATGGAACAAAGGAAGTAGGTGCATGGATTGTTGACTATATCAAAAAAGCATGATACATTCTTACTGCTGAATTTGAGTGATATTAACCAAAAGACCGTTGCTGCATGTCTTGCAGCAACGGTCTTTTGGTTACGGGGGTATAATGACTTCTTCTGCTGTTACAGAAGAATATGCAGGCCGGTTACTTTCAATGCCCGTTGAAATCAGAATTTCTTTGTACGGATATGGCAGTAAGGTTCTCCTCCCGTCTTGTCATAATAGTGCTGATGATACTCTTCTCCCTCCCAGAAAGTTGTAGCAGGAGTAAGTTTGGTATTCACCACATATCCTTTTTCACGGAGTAGTGCAATGACCGCTTCGGCTTCTTGTTTCTGCTTTTCATTCAGATAAAATATCTCGCTGCGGTATTGCGGTCCGATGTCGGGACCCTGCCCGTCGGTTTGTGCCGGATCGTGAATCTCGAAAAAGAGCTTGCACAGTTCTGTGAACGATGTTTGTTCGGCATCAAATTCCACCAGCGTGGCTTCGGCATGTCCGGTGGTATGTGCCTTTACTTCTTCGTAGGCGGGATGTTCTTTATGTCCTCCGATGTAACCTACAGTGGAGCGTTCCACCCCTTTAGCATGTTCGAACTGGTATTGTGCTCCCCAAAAACACCCGCAGGCGAATATGGCTTTTTCTATTTTCATGATGGTTTCTGTTTAAATGATTGTTCAAACTTACAAAAACTTTTTAATATACACTTATCCCCACGGATTATTCCATTACCTTTGCTTGCAGATTTAATTAAAATTGTGTCTGGATGAAAAGAATATTTCTATGTTTGATATGCGTTCTCTCGTTGGCAGCCGGTCGCGCGCAGTCGTACAACGAGCTGGTGGAAAAAGCTATGGACTATACATTTAAAGATAGCCTGCAACAAGCCGAGCAACTGTTTCGCGAAGCTTTGCGGCTTGACCCTTACAATGCCCGAAACGCTTTGCTCTTTTCCAACCTGGGAACTGTACTGAAACGTCAGGGCAAGATAGACGAAGCAATAGAATCGTATACCATGGCATTGAACATTACTCCCTATGCTACAGCTATCCTGTTGAATCGTGCTACTCTTTATATGGAGAAAAACCTGACCGAGAAGGCTTACTTGGACTACTGCAACGTAATCGATTTGTTGCCGAACGATAAGGAAGCCCGTTTGTTTCGTGCTTATATTTATATGAAACGACGCCAGTATAAAGAGGCTCGTATCGACTATAATGTAATATTAGGTGTAGATGCCAAGCACAAGGCTGCTCGTCTGGGACTGGCTATGCTGGACCAGAAAGAAGGAAGATATATAGCTGCGCGAAATGGAATGGATTTGCTGATAGAGGATTATCCGAAGGATGCTTCTTTATATAAAATGCGCGCTAATCTGGAGCTGGAGCAGAACTTGCCCGATGCCGCTTTGCTTGATTTGGAAGAGGCTTTGAAACTTGATAGCCGGGATGCCGATGCATATGTAGTAATGGGAGATATTTATTTACAAATGGAAAAGAAGCATGAGGCAAGTGAAGCTTATGAGAAAGCAGTTTCACTGGGTATTCCTCGACTGGAGCTGATGGAAAAAATAAAGAAAAGCAAGTAATTGACTGATAAGTGTTTAAATCTCTGCTGAAAATTTGTACAAATTTTAAAAAAAGATGCCGAGGTTTTGGGTAAAACGTCGGCACATTTTTTTTAAACGTGCCGACGTTTTATTGAAAATGACTGCTTGTTTTCTTTATGAATGGCGGGAAAGGTAAAAACGGTGCTTGAAAGACTTGGATCAAGCACCGTTTTATCTGTTTATATCCGGTAAAAATAGTTGACTGTGTTCCTCTTTTCTATCTGACGAATTTCCGAATCACTTCGATAAAATCCTTACCATATTTATCCCTCTTGTATTCGCCGATACCGCTGATTTCGCCGAAGGCTTCTATCGTAGTCGGGCGTGATGAGGCAAGCAGGTGAAGTGTCTTGTCGGAAAGCACGATATAAGCCGGTATCGCCTGCTGGTCGGCAAGTCTTTTTCGCAGTGCACGGAGCTCTTCGAACAATTGTTCGTCTTCGTTTTCGAACACCATTGGAGTAGGGAACAAAACATCGTTCGGGGCAGTCTGTTTACGTCTTTTTCCTGTTGCCTTCTCCGTGTAATCTTCACGTTTGATGACAACCAGCAAAGCACGTTCGTGTCCGAATAATACTTTTCGTCCGGCTTCGGTTATTTTCAGGTGATTCTTTTCGTTGTACGCCACTTCAAAGTAGCCTAAGTTCAGCATTTGCAGCAGGTAGTCCTGCCAGTCGCGAGCCGGAATATCCCGTCCGGCACCGTAAGTTTTCAGCTTGTCGTAGCCCCGTTCGATGATTTCCTGCGTAGCAGCTCCCTTCAGTATATCTATCAGCGTATTGGTAGCTACCTGCTGGTCGGCGCGTGCGATGGCACTCAGCGCCTTTTGTACGATAATGGTACCGTCGAACCGTTCGGGAGGATTGCGGCACACGTCGCAGTTTCCACAGTCGTGATCCATTGTTTCACCGAAATAGTTCAGCAGAATCCGCCGGCGACAGATATCCGCTTCGGCATATTGCTGCATACGGTTCAGCTTTTCCATATTGATTTCCTGCTGATTGCTTTCGGCTGCAAACTTCGAGAGCAATACGATGTCGCCGAAAGAATAAAACAGCAGCGTGTCGCTGGGAAGTCCGTCACGTCCCGCACGACCGATTTCCTGATAAAAACTTTCAATACTTTTGGGCAGGTTGTAATGAATTACCCAACGCACATTCGACTTGTCTATTCCCATTCCGAAAGCAATCGTTGCACAAACCACCTGCACACGATCGTTGATGAAATCATCTTGTGCTGCCTCGCGTGCCGCCGTGCTGAGTCCGGCATGGTAGACTGCTGTCGAAATGCCATGCTCCTCCAGCATTTCCGCCACCTTTTCTGTCTTGTTGCGGCTCATGCAGTAGATAATTCCACTTTCTCCGCGATGCCGCGCGATGAAATCGAAAATGGTACGCATCTTTTCTTTTTGCTGATAACCGCGTTTCACGTCCAGACTCAGGTTGGGGCGGTCGAAAGAAGAAATGAAAACTTTCGGGTCTTTCATGTCCAACTGCTTAATGATATCCTGCCGTGTAATTTTGTCGGCTGTAGCAGTCAGCGCCACCACCGGAACATCGGGAAACTGCTGCCGGAGAACTTTCAGTTGGGTATATTCCGGACGGAAGTCGTGTCCCCATTGCGAGATGCAGTGCGCTTCGTCGATAGCAAACAGAGAAATACGGATATCTTTCAGCAGAAAGTTTATTTCGGTCATGAGCCTTTCGGGCGATATATAGAGCAGTTTGACTCTTCCCTGTCTGCACTCAAACCGGATATTGGCATCAGCTGTTTCATCGTTTGTACTGTTCAGTGCACGGGCAATGATACCATTCGCCTGCAAGCTCTCCACCTGATCCTTCATCAGTGATATCAGAGGAGAAACTACAATGGCAGTTCCTTCCATGAGCAATGCTGGAAGCTGGTAGCATATTGATTTGCCTCCTCCGGTGGGCATAAGTACAAGTGTATCTTTCTTATTTAAGATTTGAGTAATGATTTCTTCCTGTAGCGGTCGGAATTGGGTATATCCGAAGTATGATTTCAGCGTTTTCAGTACCATTTTCTATATTTATGTAATTGGCGGCAAAGATAGCTTAATCTTTTAAAATATCGTTTATCTTTTATTTGTAGGCTGTTCCAAATGTGAAAAAATGATATAACGCAAAAATAAGCTCGTATTTCTGTTGTAAAATACAAAAACTCTTAGCAAATTTGTATAATTATAGTATTTTAAAGCGTAGAAACAACCATTATCTAAATAAAAAGACAGATGAGAGAAGAGGACAAATTAATGACCGAATATGGTCGGGTTTCAGAGAAAAGGCCCTATAATCTTCGGGAGAGGAAGATAAAGGATGCGCCTTACCGTAACATGATCCGCGCCGAGCTTGCGGATGAATTGTATGATAAAATTATGAACATTATTGTTCTTCAAAAGAAGTACAAGGATCCTAATTACTCGGCAAAAGACCTTGCGAAAGAGCTTAAAACTAACACCCGTTACTTGTCGGCTGTCATCAATTCCCGTTTCGGAATGAACTATTCATGCCTGGTAAATGAGTATCGGATTAAAGACGCTTTACACATGCTGATAGACAAGCGTTACGCAGAGAAAAATGTGGAAGAAATCAGTACGATGGTAGGTTTTGCTAATCGACAATCGTTCTATGCTGCATTTTACAAGAATGTAGGTGAAACACCGAATAATTATAGAAGGCGAAAGCTGGAAAACAATAGATAACAACTATAACAAACGAAGACTTAGCAATAATAAAATAACGGGATGTCATTCCAGACGGAAGAAAGGGGTACAGGCAAGGCTTTTTTCTGACTACTCTTTCTTTGCGCTTGGAATGACATTTAGTTTAAGGCTTTTTTATTAGATAATGGATGTTTATATATAAAGAAAAAAGAGATATGTCAGAAAATTCGTTTTCATACACTGTAGAACAGTTTGCCGATTTGCAGATATTGCGTTATCGGGTTCCCGGATTCGAGCAGTTGTCGTTACGCCGCAAACAACTGGTGTATTATCTTTCGCAGGCTGCTCTGGAAGGAAGAGATATCTTGTTTGATCAGAATGGTAAGTTTAATTTGCAAATACGCCGTTTGCTGGAGGCTGTTTATACTTCTTTTAAAGGTGACCGGACGACTGAACAGTTTCGTGCGCTGGAAGTCTATTTGAAACGCGTATGGTTCTCGAACGGAATTCATCATCATTATGCATGCGACAAGTTCGTGCCGGCGTTTACGGCAGCATATCTGGAAGAGGTAATCAAGTCGTTGCCTGAAGAGGTGCTTCCCCTTGAAGAGGGAGAAACGCGTCAGGCCATGTGCGATAAGTTGTTTCCGGTAATCTTCGATCCCTCTGTCATGCCCAAACGTGTGAATCAGGCTGATGGAGAGGATTTGGTACAGACTTCGGCTGCCAACTACTACGAGGGAGTCACCCAGCAGGAAGCTGAAGATTTTTATGCCGCTCAGAAGAAGGCGGATGATCCGGAGCCGGTAATGTATGGCATGAACAGCCGGCTGGTAAAAAAGGACGGCCGTGTATATGAGCAGGTCTGGAAGGTTGGGGGCATGTATTCTGCTGCTATTGAGAAAATAATAGTGTGGCTGGAAAAAGCAGAAGCTGTAGCCGAAAACGACGCACAGCGTGAGGTTATTCGTCTGCTTGTGGAATTTTATCGTACCGGCGACCTGAAGGTGTTCGACGCATATTCCATAGCATGGCTTAAAGATACTGGTTCGCTGGTAGATTTTGTCAACGGTTTCATCGAAAGCTATGGCGATCCGCTGGGCATGAAAGCCAGTTGGGAGTCGATAGTCAACTTTAAGGACATGGAGGCTACTCACCGCACGGAAACTATCAGCAGTAATGCACAATGGTTCGAAGACCATTCGCCGGTTGATGCACGTTTCAAAAAAGAAGAAGTGAAAGGTGTTTCGGCAAAAGTAATTACGGCAGCTATTCTGGCGGGCGATTTATATCCGTCGACTGCTATCGGAATTAATCTCCCTAACTCAAACTGGATTCGTAGCGTACATGGGTCGAAGTCGGTTACTATCGGCAATTTGACAGATGCCTATAACAAGGCTGCGCGTGGAAACGGTTTCCGTGAAGAGTTTGTATATAGTGACACGGAACGTCTGTTGCTGGAGAAATACGCCGACATAACCGATGACCTACATACCGACTTGCATGAATGTCTGGGGCATGGTTCGGGTAAATTGCTTCCGGGCGTAGATCCTGATGCACTGAAAGCACATGGCTCGACAATAGAAGAAGCACGTGCCGATTTGTTCGGACTGTATTACTTGCCTGATGCCAAGATGGTAGAGCTGGGGCTTGTACCTGATGCTGAGGCATACAAAGCTGAATATTATTCGTATATGATGAACGGGCTGATGACACAGCTTGTACGCATAGAACCGGGATGTACGGTAGAAGAGGCGCACATGCGTAACCGCCAACTGATTGCTCGCTGGGCTTTGGAACATGGAAAGGCTGAGTACGTAGTGGAGATGGTTGTACGCGACGGCAAGACTTATGTACGTATCAACGATTATGCCAAGTTGCGTTTGCTGTTTGGTGAGCTGCTGGCCGAGATACAGCGTATCAAGAGTGAGGGCGATTATGAAGCGGCACGCCAGCTTGTAGAAAAGTATGGCGTACAAGTTGATCCGGTATTGCATGCCGAAGTGTTGCAACGTTACCGCAGCTTGCATCTGGCTCCTTATAAAGGCTTCTTGAATCCGGTTTACACGCCGCAGACAGATGCCGAAGGAAATATTGTAGACGTACATATTTCTTATACGGAAGGATATGCCGAGCAGATGCTCCGTTATAGCCGGGATTATTCTAATTTATAATTATCTTCCTGTAGCAAGAGATTGTTCCTGAGAGAAGTCTTTTGTTACAGGATTTATCGTTTTTTATCATGGACAATATACACGAAGTTATTAGAGATATCAAATCGAAGTTCCGCCTTTTTATGAATGGCATGATATCGCAGAGTATGCGCGAGAAGGGGATGGGGTACAAACTCAATTTCGGCATCGAATATCCGCGTATAAAAGAGATAGCTGCCGAATATGAGCCGAATCATGAACTGGCTCAGGCATTGTGGAAAGAAAATATCAGAGAATGTAAGATTATGGCAGGGCTGCTTCAGCCTGTCGAAACGTTTTATCCTGAGATAGCCGATATTTGGATTGAAGGAATGGATTATCCGGAACTGGCAGAGTATACGGTTATGAATCTTTTCCAGCGTTTGCCTTACGCTTCGGAAGTAGTGTTCCGCTGGATGGCAGACGAACGGGAAATGTTTCAGTTGTGTGGCTTTCTGCTGATGGCGCGTTTGTTGATGAAGGGTGAAAAGCTGAACGAACGTGCAGAAGCGGAGTTTCTCGACCAGGCTTATACAGCGATAGAAGGCAACTGTACATCGGTGCAGAAGGCTGCTGCGGTTGCATTGCGTAAGTTTGCACACCAGTCGCGGGAAAGCAAAAAAGTTGTAAGCAAACAGCTCGGACTTTGGATGAAATCGGAAAATCAGACGGTACGTGCACTGGCGGAAGAGATAAAAGCTGATATGGAATACTGACGTTTAGACAACTTGAAATAAAGAAATTTTTCTTTTATTGATTTTCTAAATTACACAAAAAAGATTAACTTTGAACCCTGAACGAATTACCGGATGGAAGAGAATATAAAAGATAAGGCAAAACAGATTCTGACGGATTATCTTCAGAAGAACGGGCATCGGAAGACACCCGAGCGTTATGCTATACTCGACACTATCTATACCATAAAAGGACATTTCGATATAGATATGCTGTATTCTTATATGGCTGAGAAAGAGAAATTCCGTGTAAGTCGTGCTACTCTTTATAACACAATCATACTCTTGATTGATGCCGGACTGGTTATCAAGCACCAGTTTGGCAATACTTCGCAGTACGAGCGTTCGTATAACAATGAAACCCACCATCACATGATATGTACTTCGTGCGGAAAAGTTTCCGAATTCGAAGATGAAGCTTTGAAACAGGCTATAGCCGAAACCAAACTGAAAGGTTTTCATGCTTCGCACTACTCCTTATATATATATGGACTGTGCAATAAATGTATGGCGGCCAAACGTAAGAAAAGTAAATAAACTTATTATAAAAGTTGGAAATCATGAAAGTAGATGTATTGCTAGGTTTACAATGGGGCGACGAAGGAAAAGGAAAAGTAGTCGATGTATTGACTCCGCGCTATGATGTTGTTGCTCGTTTTCAGGGAGGACCGAATGCTGGTCATACTCTGGAATTTGAAGGTCAGAAATATGTACTCCGCTCTATTCCTTCGGGAATATTTCAGGGAGATAAAGTTAATATTATCGGAAACGGTGTGGTACTCGATCCGGCTTTGTTCAAAGCTGAGGCTGAAGCTTTGGAAGCAAGCGGTCATCCGTTGAAGGAGCGCCTGCACATTTCCAAAAAGGCTCATCTGATTTTGCCTACTCACCGTATTCTGGATGCTGCTTACGAAGCTGCAAAAGGTGCTTCGAAAGTAGGTACTACCGGTAAGGGTATCGGTCCGACTTATACTGATAAGGTAAGCCGTAACGGTCTTCGCGTAGGCGATATTCTGCATAACTTTGAAGAAAAATATGCAGCTGCTAAGGCACGTCACGAAAAGATTCTGAAGAGTCTGAATTATGAATACGATATCACTGAACTGGAAAAACAGTGGATGGAAGGTATCGAATACTTGCGTCAGTTCCCGCTGGTAGACAGCGAACATGAAATCAATAACCTGTTGAAGGAAGGCAAGAGTGTGTTGTGTGAAGGTGCTCAGGGTACTATGCTGGATGTAGATTTTGGTTCGTATCCGTTTGTAACTTCTTCTAATACGATTTGTGCTGGTGCTTGTACAGGTCTGGGACTTGGTCCTAACAAAATTGGTGAAGTATATGGTATTATGAAAGCTTACTGTACACGTGTTGGTTCAGGTCCTTTCCCGACAGAATTGTTCGATGAAACGGGTAAGACTATTCGTGATTTGGGACATGAATACGGTGCAGTAACCGGTCGTGAACGTCGTTGCGGTTGGGTTGACTTGGTTGCTCTGCGTTATGCTATCATGATAAACGGTGTAACTCAGCTTATCCTGATGAAGAGTGACGTACTTGATGGTTTCGATACTGTTAAGGCTTGTGTGGCTTACAAGGTAAACGGTGAGGAAATAGATTACTTCCCGTTCGACATAACTGAAGGTGTAGAACCTGTTTATGTAGAATTGCCGGGTTGGAAGACAGACATGACGAAGATGACAAGTGAAGATGAGTTCCCGGAAGAATTTAATGCATACATTTCATTCCTCGAAGAACAGCTTGGTACTCCTATCAAGATTGTATCTGTAGGTCCGGACCGTGAACAGACTATCGAACGCTATACCGAAGAATAATTAGTGAACATATATTTGTTCCCGCAGATAGGAAAAAGATTCCGCAAGTAGAATGCTGCTTGTGGAATCTTTTTTGTTTGATACTTTCCTAATAAAGTAAACATACACAATATCGTTGTGGAGCATGGAGGGTGATGGTAGACGACTTGCCGGATGTAATCTTTCCTTTCTCAAGTATTTTTCCGCTTGTCGGGTCTATCCATGCTATTTTATATTTTTGTCTTTTGTCATGTTGTAGGTCGAAGGTTACTTCTTGCCGGAAACAATAAGCAATGTATCCTTTGCCGGTCTTTCCCATTACCCACTGGTGCTGGTTGTGCGTCTGGAATTCAATCGGTTCAAAATCGGAAGCAAGTTCGTAAACAGGTATTCCGTCTACAGGAGGCACTTTGGCAAGAGAACCACCTGCCATGAATATGGCCCAGTTAGCAGCATTTCCTTCTATATTCCGCGGCATAAGGCCATTGTATGTTACAGCTTTTTCTGGATAACGGGAACGGTATTCTCGTACAGCCCGATAGATGCTTTCGCATGATGTGTTTCCGGGATTGATGAGGCGGGCCCACTGGCGAGGTGCCAGACTGCATCCGCCTTGCGGTTCGTAAGTAGTTCCGTCGTTGCGATAATGCCATTGCCGGATATCGATGATATTGACCAGCGGTCTGTACTTGCTGTCTTGCAGGATGGAGTCTTGTACATCTTTGGTTGCTGTCAGAGCAATAAGCTGATGGTTGGGGCAGGAGCTGACTGTTTCCAGCCAAAAACGGGTAAAGTGTAATGGTCCGGTATACTCCATTCCCAAACTGTGTATCACTCCGTTGTTGTCATGGAACGTATTTACGCTTTGCCGAATAAACAGTTCGTGGTATTTCTTGATGACGGGGCGGGAGATGTCATAAAACTGTTCTGCCATGTATACACGCTTGTCGCCGGCAAACAATGTCTTTTCAGGGAATCCCACTCCGTTGATATTGTTTGCCGAACGCCAAGGATAGTCGCACCAGTGCGCTCCTTCTTCTATGATATTATGTTGGTTGTAATGGTCGTGCCATAATAGCAAGCCTTTATGGTCGGCTGCATTGACAAACTGTTTGAGTCTGTACCAGTACCAGGGATTGAATTTAGTTAAATCGTATTTACTGAGCCGGTCTTGTGCTTCTCCTTGTCCACTCCGGCTATAGGGATATTCATTGAAAGGAGCCCATACTTCCGAGTCGGCTTGCATGTTTCGTTCGTGGTCATTGCGTCGGCGTTCGTACCACAGTCCTGTACGGTGATGAAGTACATGACTTCCTGATGTTTCCAGTAATTGTGCAATACTGTCGGGTTCTTCAGTATATCCTCGTCCGGTTCTTCCCGGATAAAAAAGTGTAAGTGAGCCTGTACCTTGCCATCCGGTTGTTCCCGGTTCTGATTTGCCGGGATACGTGCCCCGTGTCATAATCTGGTTGCCTCGGACAATCCATCCGTTTTTGATGGCAAGAGGAGCCGATTCTGTTATAGTTCGCTTATTTATTCGTTTGTTCTTTATTTGTGATATTTCGGGAATATGGTTTATGTTGCAGGTTATCGGGTAAGATATCATCATGCTGTCTATCCACTGGTCCATGCGGATGTCTGGCTGAAGTGATGCTTTCGACATTTGAGCTGCATATGCCACAGTAGGTTTAGCTGTTTCGAGTGTGTGGTATACATATATTTTCTTTGTTTCGGTTTCCTGACTTTTACCAGTTCGTTCTTCCAGTTGAGCATAAAATATGCTTTCCGGTTTGATGAATGTATGTGAAAGCTGGTAATATCCGTTCCCGTAAGGCTGTGTCCACATACCGTATGCCCAGTTATGTGCGGTGGGAGGGGTGACACAATGCGTCTGCGAAGCACGTCCTTGCCATAAAAGAGAGTTTGCAGCAGTCCATCCGGCACCCTGATCTGCCATATCACGATAACCGTATTCCAGTATTCCTCCCGATACGGTCATTTTATCCATAAGAATACCATTCGAAAAACCTCCGGCAGAACCGCTGAAGCTGTAAGGACATTCCGAATGGCATTGTACAAATGCATTGGGCCCGGGAACTCCTTTTCCCACGCTGAAATCCCGATATCCGTTTTCTGAATAGCAGCGTTGGAAAAGCGTTAATTGTCCAAGAGTATGAAATGCATATCTTCTATGGTTGGCTATTTCCGAAATCGGTGCAAGATATTTGCAGTCTTCTACTGTTATCTGACTGCTTCCTTCCAGCAGCATAACTGCAGAGCCTGCAAAATGTCGAGCTTCTATTCTTCTTACCCAGCCATTCTGTATATGATTGAAGGTTACTGCTTGCCATCGATGATTTTCATCCTTGGTATTCTGTTTGTCAAAATCGGATATGCAGCATAAGTTTTCTATACCTATATTATATATACGCCCCTTCCATTGTAGGGGAACGATATATCCTCCTCCGTATTGGGGATCAAGGCTCATGGTAATAGGAACATCTATCTTTATTCCTTTTTCGGTAATCTGAATAATGTTGCGTTCCCATTTCATCGTGTATTGTCCGGGTTGCCATTTGGAAAAGTTGTATTCCTGCTGGTTACCAAGTTGGTCTGTCCCTATTTCCTTTAACCACTCTGATGTACAAGGACGTACTATTTGTATTTTGTCGCCGACTTTTAGATGGCTGTAAGTGCTGTCCAGTGGAATAAAGGTTGCATTGACCGGTACATATTCATCTTTGATTTTCAGTTTTTCCGAAGCCGTTGCATTGTTGTATCCCAAAACGCGTATTAGTTCGTTCTTGGTGAAGCCTTTTGCCCGTAGAATGGTACCTCCTGACGTATGACATCCGCTGCCTCGTAAGACCACTCCACTTGTACGTATCAGTAGTTGTCCTTCTATATTGTATGTGCCGGGCAATAATTGTACGGCGCCCCGGAAGTTGTTTGCTTGCAGGGGAAGTGAGCTGACATAGTCTATGGCATCTTGTATAAGTTGAGTGGCATCTCCTTCTGTTGGATTGACATATACTTTGGCTTCGATATAAGGAATAGGATATTCGGAACGCCGGTAGCCGCAAAAAGAAAAATCGGGAACACGGTCGCCATTGGGGTAAGCGTAGTAAATCAGTTTGCCGTCTTCGGTGATATGAATAGGCATTCCGGGGGTCGTCTTAAAATGAGCATTTGAAGAATGACAGATGCATATGCCTGCCGAGATCAAAAGAATTTTTTTTATCGTGTCTTTCATAAATGTGATATAATGTTTGATTTGTGTGGGCAAATGTATGAAATAAAAGGAAATAAATGCTACCTTTGCCTGCACTTTGTAAAGTTGGAGCGAATATATGATTTCTATTGAAGGACTGAAAGTTGAGTTTGGAGTTACTCCTTTGTTCGAGGATGTTTCGTTTGTCATTAATAAGAAAGACCGTATAGCACTGGTCGGTAAGAATGGTGCCGGTAAGTCGACTATGCTGAAGATTCTGGCTGGATTGCAGAAGCCTACAGAGGGAAGTGTAGCGGTGCAAAGAGGTGTGACTATTGGCTATTTGCCTCAGGTTATGATTCTAAGTGACACGCGTACCGTTATGGCGGAAGCGGAAATGGCGTTCGAACATATATTTGAGCTGCAAGACAGGCTGGCTAAGATGAACCAAGAATTGGCTGACCGTACGGATTACGATTCGGAGAGCTATCATGAACTGATAGAACGCTTTACGCACGATAACGAACGCTTCCTGATGATGGGAGGAACTAACTATCGGGCGGAAATAGAACGTACACTCGTCGGTTTGGGATTCAGCCGTTCCGATTTTGACCGTCCAACCAGTGAGTTCAGCGGTGGATGGCGTATGCGTATTGAGTTGGCAAAGCTATTGTTGCGTCGTCCTGATGTGCTGTTGTTGGACGAGCCGACCAACCATTTGGATATTGAGAGTATTCAGTGGCTGGAGAATTTTTTGAAAATGAGTCCCGGAGCTGTTGTGCTGGTAAGCCACGACCGTGCTTTTATCAATAATGTGACTAATCGTACGATAGAAATATCGTGTGGACATATCTATGATTATAAAGTTCCTTACGATGAGTTTGTCGTACTTCGTAAAGAACGTCGTGAACAGCAGTTGCGTGCTTATGAAAATCAGCAGAAAGAGATAAAAGATACAGAAGACTTTATTGAACGTTTCCGTTATAAGGCAACAAAGGCTGTACAGGTTCAAAGTCGTATCAAACAATTGGAGAAGATTGTTCCAATTGAAATAGATGAGGAAGATAATTCAGCTCTTCGTCTGAAGTTTCCTCCTGCCATGCGTTCCGGAAATTATCCGGTAATCTGTGAGGGCCTCCGAAAAGCCTATGGTGATCATGTAGTGTTTCACGATGTAACACTGACTATTAACCGAGGAGAGAAGGTTGCTTTTGTGGGAAAGAATGGTGAAGGTAAGTCTACTTTGGTAAAGTGTATTATGGATGAGATTCCTTATGAAGGTAAGCTGGTTATCGGTCATAATGTACAGATAGGCTATTTTGCACAAAATCAGGCGCAGTTGCTCGATGAGAATCTGACAGTGTTTGATACGATTGATTCTGTAGCCAAAGGAGATATTCGGTTGAAAATACGTGACATACTCGGTGCGTTTATGTTCGGTGGTGAGGCTTCCGATAAGAAAGTAAAAGTTCTTTCGGGAGGTGAACGGAGCCGTTTGGCTATGATTAAGCTGTTGCTGGAACCGGTGAATCTGCTGATACTGGATGAGCCTACCAATCATTTGGATATGCGTTCCAAGGATGTACTGAAGGAAGCTATCCGTGAATTTGATGGAACGGTTATTGTTGTTTCTCACGACCGTGAGTTTCTGGACGGACTGGTAACGAAGGTTTATGAATTTGGCGGAGGTGTTGTGAAGGAACATATCGGAGGTATTTATGATTTCTTGCAAAAAAAGAAAATGGAAAGCCTCAATGAACTGCAACTATCTCAGTCGCCTACGACTGCTCAGTCGGTCAAGAAAGACGATCCGGTACCTGCCAGTGAGAGTAAATTGTCGTACGAAGCTCAGAAGGAGCAGAATAAGAAAATCCGTAAGCTTGAGAAACAGGTTTCCGATTGTGAAGCTCTTATAGAGCGTCTGGAAAAGGAAGTGGCAGCACTGGAAATGCAGATGGCTACGCCTGAAGGAGCATCCGACATGAAATTGTACGAACAGCATCAGCAACTTAAAAAACAGATTTCGGATGCTGAAGAAGAGTGGGAGAGTGTTTCCCTGGAACTGGAAGAACTTAAAAATTGAAAGACTAATTATAAATGCTTATGAAAACAAAACATTTTGCTGCTGTGGCAGTGCTCGTTGCTGCTGCCATGACAAGTTGCGCCGGACAAAAGGAGGCTAAAAGCACTTCTGGCATTGACTTGGCAAATCTTGATACTACAGTTTCTGCAAGTCAGGATTTCTATCATTATGCGTGTGGTGGCTGGATGAAAAATCATCCTCTGACAGCTGAATATTCTCGCTATGGCACATTCGAAGTACTGATTGAAAATAATCGCAAGCAGTTGCAGGAGCTTATTGAGGGCTTGGCTTCCAAACAAAATGAACAGGGAACATTGGCTCAGAAGATTGGTGATGTATACAATCTGGCAATGGATAGCGTGACTCTGAACAAGGAGGGTATGAATCCGATTAAGCCGGAACTGGATAAGATTGCTGCTCTGAAAGACCGGAAGGAAATTGTTCCGATGATGGTAGAGCTGTTGAACTGTGGTATCGGTACTTATTTTTCAAGTTTTGTTTATGCCGATCCGAAGAATAGTGATGTAAATATGTTCCAGATAAGCCAAGGTGGATTTAATTTGGGTGAAAAGGAATATTATCTTGATAACGATAGTGCAACTGTCAATGTGCGTGAAAATTATAAGAAATACATTTCTAAGCTCTTTACTTTGGCAGGTTTCTCTGAAGCTGAGGCTCAGCAGAAAATGGCAGATGTAATGGAAATAGAAACTTCTATCGCTAAAGAAGCTTTCAGTGCTGTACAGCAGCGTGATCCGGAAGCTAACTATCATAAGATGTCTTACGCTGATTTGAAGAAGACGTTTGCAGGTATCGACTGGGGTGCTTATTTGAAGGGTTTAGGCATTAAGGAAGTTACTGAACTGAATGTAATGCAGATAGAACCTCTGAAAGAAGTTGAAAAACTGATTAATACATTGCCTGTATCTAAGCATATCTCTTATTTGCAGTATAATTTGCTGGATGCTGCTGCTCCTTATCTGAGTGATGATTTTGTATCTGCTCGTTTTGATTTCTATGGTAAGGTGTTGTCTGGACGTCAGCAAAATTCTCCTCGCTGGAAACGTGCTGTCAGTGCTGTAGAAAATATGTTGGGTGAGGCTGTAGGACAAATGTATGTAGAAAAGTATTTCCCTGCAGCAGCCAAAGAACGTATGGTTAAGCTGGTAAAGAATTTGCAGGAAGCTCTTGGAGAACGTATTCAGGCTCAGGAATGGATGAGCGACAGCACCAAGATGGTTGCTCAGGAAAAACTGGCTGCTTTCCATGTAAAAGTGGGATATCCTGATAAATGGAAAGATTATTCAAATCTGGAAATCAAGAAGGATTCTTACTGGGCTAACGCTTGCCGTGCTAACAAATGGGGACTGGATGATATGTACAGCCGTCTTGGCAAGCCAGTCGACAAGGATGAATGGCTGATGACACCTCAGACTGTAAATGCTTATTATAATCCTTCTACAAATGAAATTTGTTTCCCTGCCGGAATTCTGCAATATCCGTTCTTCGATATGAATGCTGATGATGCATTCAATTATGGTGCTATCGGTGTGGTTATCGGTCATGAAATGACTCACGGGTTCGATGACCAAGGTCGTCAGTACGATAAGAACGGTAACTTGACCGACTGGTGGGCTAAAGGAGATGCAGAACGCTTTAATGCTCGTGCAAAAGTGATGGTTGATTTCTTCAATAACATCGAAGTATTGCCGGGACTGAAAGCAAATGGTGAATTGACATTAGGTGAGAATCTTGCGGACCATGGAGGTCTGAATGTTTCATTCCTCGCATTCCAGCATGCCATGAAGGAAAATCCTTTAGGCGATATTGATGGATTTACTCCGGAACAGCGTTTCTTCTTGGCTTATGCTACAGTATGGGCTGCCAATATTCGTGATGAGGAAATTCGTTCTCGTACAAAGTCGGATCCTCACTCTTTGGGTGAATGGCGTGTAAACGGTGCTCTGCCTCATATTCAGGCTTGGTACGATGCTTTCCATATCACTCCGGAAAGTCCGATGTACATTGCACCTGAAAAACGTGTAAATATTTGGTGATGTAGTATTTTTCCATGTCTTTAGAAGGTCATGCTTTGGCAACTGTTTAGTTCGCTGCGGCGTGACCTTTTTTATTGTTTCGTTGGGATGTTGGCGAAAAGAAGCATCGAAGCAGATGTTTTCTGTCTAAAAACATAGTTTAGTAACACGAATGAATTTGTTGCATTTCTGCTCATTAATTTCTAATTTGCGCATCACTATGTAAGAGATATGAAAAGCATATCCTTTTGTTCAATAATTAAATCTTGAAATACCATGAAAGTATATCAGACCAACGAAATCAAAAACATTGCCCTGCTTGGCAATGACGGATCAGGTAAAACCACCCTCACAGAAGCGTTGCTCTATGAGAGTGGTATTATAAAACGTCGCGGCAGAATCACTGCCAAAAATACAGTCAGCGACTATTTTCCGGTAGAGCAGGAGTATGGTTACTCGGTCTTCTCTACCGTTTATCATGTAGAGTGGAATGGCAAAAAACTGAATATCATCGACTGTCCGGGAAGTGATGACTTTGTGGGAGCTGCTATTACAGCATTGAACGTTACGGATACGGCTATTTTATTGTTGAATGGTCAGTATGGTCCCGAAGTAGGTACACAGAATCATTTCCGTTATACAGAAAAGCTGGGTAAACCGGTTATCTTCCTGGTTAACCAGCTTGATAGTGAAAAATGTGATTTCGACCATGTATTGGAACAGTTGAAAGAAAATTACGGTTCTAAAGTTGTTCCGGTTCAGTATCCGTTGGCTACCGGACCCGACTTCAATTCGTTGATCGATGTACTTTTAATGAAAAAATATTCGTGGGGTCCTGATGGTGGTGCTCCGACTATTGAAGAAATTCCGGCTGAAGAAATGGATAAAGCTCAGGCTTGGCACAAAACGTTGGTTGAGGCTGCAGCCGAACATGATGAAAGCTTGATGGAAAAGTTCTTCGATTCGGAATCGTTGACCGAGGACGAAATGCGTGAAGGTATCCGTAAGGGACTGGCTGCACGTGGTATGTTCCCTGTGTTCTGTGTATGTGCCGGTAAGGATATGGGCGTTCGCCGTCTGATGGAGTTCTTGGGCAATGTAGTTCCATTTGTTGATGAAATGCCGGTTGTTCATAATACTCGTGGCGTTCCTGTACCTCCTGATGCCAACGGACCTACTTCCTTGTATTTCTTTAAGACAGCCGTAGAACCGCATATCGGAGATGTACAGTATTTTAAAGTTATGAGTGGTGTGGTACACGAAGGTGATGATTTGAGCAATGCTGATCGTGGCTCAAAGGAACGTATGGCCCAGCTTTATGTATGTGCCGGTGCTAATCGTGAAAAGGTAGATGAACTTCGTGCTGGTGATATCGGTTGTACGGTGAAACTGAAAGATGTGAAGACAGGAAATACCTTGAATGGCAAAGATTGTGAGAATCGCTTTAATTTCATTAAATATCCGAATCCGAAATATACTCGCGCTATCAAGCCTGTAAATGAAGCTGATACAGAGAAAATGATGGCTGTATTGAACCGTATGCGTGAAGAAGATCCGACATGGGTTGTAGAACAGTCTAAAGAGTTGAAGCAGATTTTGGTACATGGTCAAGGTGAGTTCCATTTGCGTACATTGAAATGGCGTTTGGAAAACAACGAAAAACTTCAGGTACAGTTCTATGAGCCGAAGATTCCTTATCGTGAAACTATTACAAAGGCAGCTCGTGCTGATTACCGTCATAAGAAGCAATCGGGTGGTGCCGGACAGTTTGGTGAGGTTCATTTGATTGTAGAACCTTATTATGAAGGTATGCCTGCTCCTGAAGTCTATAAGTTTAATGGACAGGAATTCAAGATAAATGTAAAAAGTTCTGAAACGATAGACTTGGAATGGGGCGGTAAATTGGTATTTGTTAACAGTGTGGTAGGTGGAGCCATTGATACTCGCTTCATGCCTGCTATTCTGAAAGGTATCATGAGTCGTATGGAACAAGGACCTTTGACTGGTTCGTATGCCCGTGATGTGCGTGTCATCGTTTATGACGGTAAGATGCATCCGGTAGATTCTAATGAAATATCTTTCATGCTGGCCGGTCGTCATGCTTTCAGCGAAGCCTTTAAAAATGCAGGTCCTAAGATTCTGGAACCTATTTATGATGTAGAAGTATTTGTTCCGAGCGATAAGTTGGGCGACGTAATGAGTGATATGCAGGGACGTAGAGGTATGATCATGGGTATGAGCAGTGAAAAAGGTTATGAAAAGCTGGCTGCTAAGGTTCCATTGAAAGAAATGTCTAATTATTCTACGGCTTTAAGTTCTTTGACGGGAGGTCGTGCTTCCTTCATTATGAAATTTGCAAGTTATGAACTTGTACCGACCGATGTTCAGAATAAGTTGATGAAGGAATTCGAAGAACAAGAAAAAGAAGAAGCATAAACTTTCTAGTTGTTGTTTTTATAGGTTGCAAAGGTCGCATTTCTTAAAAATGCGGCCTTTTTTATTTAACGAAGCTTAAACAATTAGCTTACTTTGTTTGTTATTAATTTAAAATTTTATTATTTTTGCACTAAGACCACGGAAAACGTGATGTGAGGTTTAAAAAATAACATGTAAATCTTCTGATTTTGTTAATATAAGAGAATCGCGGATTAAAACATGTTAAGCAGAGTATCTCGTAAATGATAGCCGTTTAAATTTGCCTCCATGAAAAAGTCAACTATTTGGATATTAGGTATTGTAATGGGGCTTTCTTTTCTAAGTTTGCTTTATTTGCAGGTGAGCTATATAGAAGAGATGGTCAAGATGCGTAAGGAACAGTTCGAAGAGAATGTAGGACGAAGCCTTGCCCAGGCTGTGCATAACCTGGAATTAGTAGAAACTAAAAAATATTTGGAAAAAGATGTTGTTGCTACCGAACGTGCGGCACAGCTTTCCCAGCAGTTTCAAGGACAGCATCAGTCGCAGTCGAGTGGAAGTGTGCTGATTGGGTCTTCCGATGGAAGTACGATTTCTACTTTCGAATGGAAAACGGTGATAAATCGTCCTTCGAGCATTCCCAAAGAGATTATTTCGACGGGAAAGAATATTCCTCAGACTTCTCGTACATTGCAGGAAATCGTAAAGGAACGTTATATCTATCAGCGTGCTTTGCTGAATGAGGTTGTTTACAATATTCTTTATACGGCGAGCGACAAGCCGCTGAAGGAACGCGTTAACTTTAAACAACTGGATTATTTTTTGAATTCGGAATTGAAGAACAACGGAGTAGATATTCCTTATCATTTTACGGTGACCGACCGTGATGGAAAAGAAATTTATCGTTGCTCGGATTATGAATACGATAATGAGAAAGTTTATTCTCGGTTGCTTTTTGAAAAAGATCCTCCAGCTAAGATGGGATTTGTAAATGTATTCTTCCCGACAATGGATAATTACATTTTCAGTTCTGTACGGTTTATGATTCCGTCTATCATCTTTACGCTGGTGTTGCTGGTGACATTTATTTTTACCATTTATATTATCTTCCGCCAGAAGAAACTGACCGAGATAAAGAACGATTTCATCAATAATATGACGCATGAGTTCAAGACACCTATTTCGACAATATCTCTGGCTGCACAAATGTTGAATGATCCGGCTGTGGGTAAGTCTCCTGCCATGTTCAAGCACATTTCGGGAGTGATAAACGACGAAACCAAGCGCTTGCGCTTCCAAGTAGAAAAAGTGCTTCAGATGTCTATGTTCGAGCGTCAGAAAGCTACCTTAAAGAAGAAAGAGGTTGATGCCAACGAGTTGATTTATGGAGTAACCAATACCTTCCGTTTGAAGGTAGAGAATTGTAACGGTACCTTGGATGTAGCACTTGATGCGGATGACCCATTTGTTTATGTAGATGAGATGCATTTTACGAATGTAATTTTCAACCTTTTGGATAATGCATTGAAGTACAAGAAACCGGATGTCAATATCCATTTGAAAGTTCGTACTTGGAATGAATCGGGAAAGCTTCATATATCGATAGAGGATAATGGTATCGGTATCAAGAAAGAAAACCTGAAAAAAATATTTGAAAAGTTCTACCGGGTTCATACTGGCAATTTGCACGACGTGAAAGGCTTTGGTTTGGGCTTGGCCTATGTGAAGAAGATCATCACAGATCACAAGGGAACGATACGTGCCGAAAGTGAACTGAATGTGGGAACTAAATTTATAATTGTATTACCTTTATTTAAAGAAGATTGATATGGACGAAAAATTGCGTATTTTGTTATGCGAAGATGATGAGAATCTTGGCATGCTGTTAAGAGAATATTTGCAGGCAAAAGGATATTCGGCAGAGTTGTTTCCCGATGGAGAAGCCGGCTTTAAGGCCTTTTTGAAGAATAAGTATGATTTGTGTGTGCTCGATGTTATGATGCCGAAGAAAGACGGTTTTACTTTGGCTCAGGAAATCCGTCAGGCTAATGCTGAGATACCTATCATTTTCCTTACTGCCAAAACATTGAAGGAAGATATTCTGGAAGGATTCAAAATTGGTGCAGACGATTATATAACAAAACCTTTCAGTATGGAAGAGCTGACTTTCCGTATTGAAGCTATCCTGCGTCGTGTACGTGGTAAACGTAATAAGGAAAGCAACATGTACAAGATCGGTCGCTTTACATTCGATACACAGAAACAGATTCTGTCAATCGGTGACAAGCAGACCAAACTTACTACCAAAGAATCTGAATTGCTGGGACTGCTTTGTGCACATGCCAACGAGATTCTGCAGCGTGACTTTGCCTTGAAGACTATCTGGATAGACGATAATTACTTCAATGCCCGAAGCATGGATGTATATATTACCAAATTGCGTAAGCATTTGAAAGATGACGATTCTATCGAAATCATTAATATCCACGGTAAGGGTTACAAACTGATTACTCCCGAACAAGAATGATAGTAATGGAAAGCTATAGAAATAAAAAAGCCTGAATTCTTTTAGAACTCAGGCTTTTTTATTTCTTTTCCGGATTGACTCAGTATTAGTCGGCAATACGTCTGTTTAGGACGATATAGGAAATTAATCCAACGATAATGAGAATCAGAGAAGTTGCTAAAATCGAATTGTTGTTTACGTTGCCTCCAAAGTAGCAAGCAATCAGGATTACTGCTCCGATTACAACCAGTATCAATCCTAAATTCTTTAATAAGCTTTTCATGTGTGTCTTCTATTTTATGGTTTATTTTTTTCTTGGTTACAAATTAAAGGATAATTCTTGTATTGAAGAAATTATTTGATGAAAAAAAATAAAAAAGCTTACTATTAGTCTTTTGTATTGGTAAAGATTTTACGGAGAACTTCCTGGCTTACTCGCAATTCTTCCAGTGTTAGTCCATGAAGTGCTTCTTTAAGGGTTTTGTTGGCAATGAAGCGTGCCTTTTCTTCCAGTTCTTTGCCGGTTTTTGTCAGGTGAATCAGGTTGGTACGCCGGTCTCTTTTGTCGGATATACGCACTACCAGATGCTGACGTTCCATATTGTCGATTAAACGTGTCATGCTGGGTTTGTCCTTGAAAGTAGCATTACACAGTTCCTGCTGCGTTACACCGTCCTTTTCCCACAAGAACAATAATACCGTCCATTGTTCTGGTGTTATGTCCATTCCGTTCTGACGGAAGTTACGACTCAGCTTGCGGTTGATTGCAGCCGAAACCTTTCCGTTTAGTATAGCAAAAATAAGCTGTATGTCAAAATTGAACTGTTCTATCATCTAATTATTGTTTAAGCAACTATGCAAATATACGATACTTTTACCATATATAGTATAAGAAAATGTCTTAAAATAACATTCTTTATCATATAAAAAGAGCGCAATGATTTGTATATTAGAGAAAAAGTCGTAACTTTGCGCCGCATTTGAAAATTTATTATTAATATTTTAATCAACGAATAGTATGAATCAATACGAAACCGTTTTCATTTTAACTCCCGTTTTATCTGATGTTCAGATGAAGGAAGCGGTAGAAAAGTTCAAAGCTATCCTGACAGGAGAAGGTGCGGAGATCATTAATGAAGAAAACTGGGGATTGAAGAAATTGGCTTATCCAATTCAGAAGAAATCTACAGGTTTCTATCAGCTGATTGAGTTTAAAGCAGAACCGTCGGTAATCGAGAAACTCGAAGTAAACTTCCGTCGTGACGAACGTGTTATCCGTTTCTTGACTTTCAAGATGGACAAATACGCTGCAGAATACGCTGCTAAGAGAAGAAATGTTAAATCAACTAAAAAGGAGGAAAACTAATCATGGCACAGCAACAATCAGAAATCAGATATTTAACTCCGCCTTCAGTAGACGTTAAAAAGAAAAAATACTGCCGTTTCAAAAAGAGTGGTATTAAGTATATCGACTACAAAGATCCTGAATTCCTGAAGAAATTCTTGAACGAACAGGGAAAGATCCTTCCGCGCCGTATTACAGGTACTTCATTGAAGTTCCAGCGTCGTATTGCGCAGGCTGTTAAGAGAGCTCGTCACTTGGCTTTGCTGCCTTTCGTAACTGATATGATGAAATAATTAAAGGAGGAATAAGAGTATGGAAATTATTTTGAAAGAAGACGTAGTTAACTTGGGCTACAAGAATGATATTGTAACCGTTAAGTCAGGTTATGGTCGTAACTATCTTATTCCGACAGGCAAAGCAGTTATCGCTTCTCCGGCTGCTAAGAAAATGCTGGCTGAAGAATTGAAACAGCGTGCTCACAAATTGGAAAAGATTAAGAAAGATGCTGAAGCAGTTGCAGAATCTTTGAAGGATGTATCTTTGAAGATCGCTACAAAAGTTAGCGCTACAGGTGTTATCTATGGTTCAGTAGGTAATATTCAGATTGCTGAAGAACTTGCTAAATTGGGTCACAACATCGATCGTAAGATTATCGTTGTTAAGGATGCAGTTAAGGAAGTTGGTCACTATAAAGCAATCGTTAAACTTCACAAGGAAGTTTCTGTTGAAATACCTTTCGAAGTTGTTGCAGAAGAAGCTTAATTTTGCAGTCTGTAAATACTTGATAAGATCCCGAGTAGATATTTGTTCTACTCGGGATTTCTTTTTTTGTAGTTTTTTCTCTTCTGCTGGTAGGGGATAGAAAATTGGGTTTTCTGTCTTTGGGAATGATTTCAGGTGATTGCGGAGGAAGATGGTGGCTTTTATCTTTTCTCTTGGGATTTTTCTTCTTTTCTTATTACATGTTCAAGAGAATCTCCTGACGTTTTCGGAAAATTTGTACAAAAAGAAATATTTTTTGTACAAAAAATATTTTTAGGACAGCGTGTTCTGACGGAGTGAATATGGCGCTTTATGAAATGAGTGCATGAGTCTTATGTGTATGCTGAGATATTACCCTGTGTTGTTTTAGGTAAGATTGTTCTTTATGTTACATGAAGTGTGAGTTGGAAGGACGGAGGTAGAGTTTATTGTACCGGCAACATGAGAAGTTTGAAGTGTTGCGGGGTAGCCTGTGAAAGGCGATGAGATTGAGTCATGAAATCTTTTTCGTGAAAAGATGGCTCAACTATCAGGAGAGAGGAAACGTATGGGCATAAAAAAAGTCTGAATGCTTGCGCATGCCAGACTTTCAATTCTCTCGAATGTTGTTCGAAATTATTCAGCTACTACTGCTGCAGAATCAACTGCTGCTGAGTCAGCTACAACTGCTGTAGAGTCAACAACCGGAGCTGCTTCTTCTACTGTTTCAACTGCTGCTGTTGAGTCAGCTGCTTCTTCACTGTTAGCTGCTTTGTTACCACATGATGCGAAAGATACAGCAGCGAATGCTACGAACAAAAATACTAATTTTTTCATTTTCTTTGCTTTTTTAAATCTGTAATACTTATGTTGTTTTCTTAAACGATGCAAAGATATAGACTTTTTTAATACGTTGTTCTCTTTGGAGCGTTTTTTTTCAAAAAAAATATGTTTTTAAATAGTTTTCTTCATAAAAGATGTTTTCTGGCGCGGAAAATACGTAGATAATGCGTATATTTAAGACGATTTTCCCTTTTCCCTTAGAGTTAGCGCGGGTTTCCGGTGAAGAAATCCTTTTTTTGTTCCTATCTTTGGGTAAGATAGGATGCGCTTCAGATAATAATGCGTAACTTTGCAATTCGAATCATTATATTAAGGTATGACAGATACAACTATTTTTCAGAATAAAAAAGCTGTTTATTATACATTGGGCTGCAAACTGAATTTTGCAGAAACCTCCACTATCGGTAAAACATTAAAAGAGGCAGGTGTACGTACTGCACGCAAGGGCGAACAAGCGGACATTTGTGTGATTAATACCTGCTCGGTTACTGAAATGGCAGATAAGAAATGCAGGCAGGCCATTCATCGTCTGGCTAAGGCTCATCCGGGAGCCTTTATTGTGGTGACAGGATGCTATGCACAGTTGAAGCCGGGGCAGGTAGCAGATATAGAGGGAGTAGATTTGGTGTTGGGCGCCGAGCAGAAAGGCGACCTGATGAAATATCTGGGTAATCTGGAAAAGCATGAACATGGGGAAGCGATTACTACGGCTACTAAGGATATACGTACGTTTGTGCCTTCGTGTTCCAGAGGTGACCGTACCCGCTATTTCCTGAAGGTACAAGACGGATGCGATTATTTCTGCTCTTATTGTACCATTCCGTTTGCGCGTGGAAGAAGTCGTAACGGGAAGATTGCCGATCTGGTAGAACAGGCTCGTCAGGTAGCTGCTGAAGGAGGCAAGGAAATAGTCCTGACAGGTGTCAACATCGGTGATTTCGGAAAAACTACGGGTGAAAGTTTCTTTGATCTGGTAAAAGCACTCGACGAGGTGGAAGGAATCGAACGTTATCGTATTTCGTCTATTGAGCCCAATTTGCTGACTGATGAGATTATAGAATATGTGGCCCGTTCACGCCGTTTTATGCCTCACTTCCATATACCTCTACAGTCGGGATGCGATGAAGTCTTGAAGCTGATGCGTCGTCGCTATGATACTGCACTTTTTGCACACAAGATACAGAAGATTAAATTGCTGATGCCCGATGCCTTTATCGGCGTGGATGTGATTGTGGGTACACGAGGCGAAACTCCGGAGTATTTTGAACAGGCTTATGAATTTATACGCAGTCTGGATGTTACTCAGTTGCATGTGTTCAGCTATTCGGAGCGTCCCGGAACACAAGCTCTGAAGATTGACTATGTGGTATCTCCCGAAGATAAGCATCAGAGAAGTCAGCGTCTTCTGGCTTTGTCGGATGAAAAGACCAGGGCTTTCTATGCACGTCATATCGGGCAGGAGGCAACTGTGTTGATGGAACATTCCAAGACTGGTGCTCCGATGCATGGATTTACGTCCAATTATATACGCGTGGAATTGAATCACAACGACGATCTGGATAATCATTTGATACATGTTCGGCTGGGCGATTTCAATGAAGATGGTACCGCGCTGAAAGGAACAATTATATGAACAAGGTTTCTGTAGTTATCTTAAATTGGAACGGGGCTGATATGCTTCGCAGGTTTCTTCCTTCTGTCCTGACCTGTTCGGCTGGCGACGGGGTAGAGGTCTGTGTGGCAGACAATGGCTCTTCCGATGATTCCTGCCGGATGCTGGAGCAAGAGTTTCCGGCAGTCCGTCTGATCCGCCTGGATAAAAATTACGGCTTTGCCGATGGTTACAATAAAGCTTTCGAGCATGTGGACGCCGAATATGTTGTGCTGCTCAACAGCGATGTAGAAGTTGCTCCCGGATGGTTGGCACCGATGGTGAAATATATGGATGTTCATCCGGAAGTTGCAGCCTGTCAGCCTAAACTGCTCGACTGGAAGCAGAAGGATTGTTTTGAATATGCTGGAGCGGCCGGAGGATTTATCGACCGCTATGGCTATCCGTTCTGTCGCGGGCGTATCTTCGAGGTCGTAGAAAAAGATAAAGGACAGTACGATGCCCCCGTTTCTGTATTTTGGGCAACGGGAGCTGCGTTGTTTATCCGGCTGGATAAATACCGCGAAGTAGGCGGTCTGGACGGACGTTTCTTTGCCCACATGGAAGAGATTGATTTGTGCTGGCGTTTGCGAAGCCGTGGCTATAAACTGGTTTGCCTGCCCGAGAGTGTCGCCTGGCATGTAGGAGGTGCTACGTTGAAAAAGGAAAATCCTCGAAAGACATTTCTGAATTTCCGCAATAACCTGCTGATGCTGTATAAAAACCTTCCGCCGGAAGAATTGAGGCCAGTGATGAGGGTTCGTGCATGTCTGGATTATGTGGCTGCATGTGTCTTTTTACTGAAGGGCGATTGGGCAAATTTCCGTGCCGTAATACAGGCAAGAAAAGAATATGCCCGCTTGCGTCCGCAGTTTAAAGCCGACAGGCAGGAGAACCTGGACAAGGCAGTTGGCTTTAATGTGTCGGGGCGTTTTCCGTTCAGTATTTTATGGCAGTCGAAATTATTGGGGCATAAGAAATATTCGGATCTGCCGTTAAAATAAAAAATGGCAGGCATATTGATGGAAGATAAAACAAATCTGTTAATAAAATATAAACGCAGAATCCATCCCTGCCAAGCGCCGTCGAAAAATCGTACATTTGTTAATACTATGAACAACCTAATATTGCAGTTTGTATTATGACATTGATTAATGGAAAAGAGGTTTCGGAACAGGTTAAGCAAGAAATTGCTGCCGAGGTAGCCGATATTGTTGCCCATGGAGGCAAACGTCCGCATCTGGCTGCGGTTTTGGTGGGACACGATGGAGGAAGTGAAACGTATGTTGCCGCAAAGGTTAAGGCATGTGAAGTCTGCGGTTTCAAGTCTACCCTCATCCGTTACGAAAGCGATGTAACTGAAGAAGAGCTGTTGGCAAAAGTACGCGAGTTGAATAATGATCCCGATATTGACGGATTTATCGTACAGTTGCCTCTGCCCAAGCATATCTCCGAACAGAAAGTTATCGAAACAATAGACTATCGGAAGGACGTAGATGGTTTTCATCCTATCAACGTAGGACGATTGTCGATTGGTCTTCCTTGTTATGTATCGGCTACTCCAAATGGAATTTTGGAATTGCTGAGACGTTATAACATCGAAACTCAGGGTAAAAAATGCGTGATACTGGGAAGAAGCAACATCGTAGGCAAGCCGATGGCTATGCTGATGATGCAGAAGGCCTATCCGGGCGATGCTACGGTTACGGTTTGTCACAGCCGGAGCAAGGATCTTGTAAGAGAATGCCGTGAAGCAGATATTATTATTGCAGCCATGGGACAGCCCAACTTTGTGAAAGCCGACATGGTAAAAGAAGGTGCAGTAGTGATTGACGTAGGTACTACGCGTGTACCCGATGCGACAAAGAAGTCAGGCTTTAAGCTGACAGGCGACGTGAAATTCGATGAAGTTGCTCCTAAATGTTCGTATATCACTCCGGTTCCGGGAGGAGTAGGACCGATGACCATCGTATCGTTGATGAAGAATACGTTGCTTGCCGGAAAGAAGGCTATTTACAAGTAATAAGTAAAAGGTCTTAAAAGAGGCTGGTTAAAGTGCAAAGTATACTTTTATTGAAAATTTTTGCCCAAACTATTTGCATATTCAAAATAAATGTATACCTTTGCACTCGCTTTTGAAAGGATAATCAACATGGTGACTATAGTTCAGTTGGTTAGAGCGTCAGATTGTGGTTCTGAATGTCGTGGGTTCGAGTCCCACTAGTCACCCTTTCATTAAAGCAGCCATACATTATAATTTATATGGTGACTATAGTTCAGTTGGTTAGAGCGTCAGATTGTGGTTCTGAATGTCGTGGGTTCGAGTCCCACTAGTCACCCATCTGAAAAGGAAGCGGTTCTCAGCATGAGAATCGCTTTTTTATTTCTCCGATTTTGCACTTTTTAATTATTTATTTATATTTGCATAAAAAATATAAATTACTATGAAGCTGCGTACGGTCGGTAAATTAGGAGTAATACTTTCCATTATATTATTCTGTATTGGGGTTGGGCTTTACAGTTTTGCCCGTCTGAGTTTTGCAGAGAGTGGAAAGGAGACTGACGTGCTGGCTTCTGTCCCTTCCGATTGTATCGGCCTTCTGGAAACGGATAATATAGAGTTTATTGTCAATGTTTTCCCTCAAACTACGTATGCCGGTCAACTGGACACATTACAACGCAGTGGTCTTCTGTCGGTTATCGGAAATGATCTGGCTCCCTATGTTCTTAATAATGCCCACGATTTGCACAATCGGATGGATTATATGATGGTCAGTTTTCACGCACCGGCTTCTCCAAGAAATTTGGTTATTTATTTTAAGACCAATGAACCGGGGAAGAAGTTTGTGCGTGAGATGGTGCGTAAGAGGGGAATAAACTTTAAGCCTAAAAAGGTGTCATACCGTGGTAAGTCTATTGATATTTATCCGGTAAATAACGGCGATTTCGTTTCCATTTATAATGGAAAAGGTTTTTTGGCTGTCAGCTATCAGAAATCTTTGATAGAAAAGGTTATCGATGCAGAGAAGGACAAGACCTCCCTGCGTCAGGATGAGGGATTTACGGCGGTGGCACATACCAAGACTGCTAATTTTCTGACTCTTTACGGGCATACGGCTTCTGTTCCTTTGCTGGCTGGTGATAGTACAGTGTGCTGGAGTGAGTTTGATATCCACCTGAGTAGTGAGGTTTTCTATTTAAGCGGTTCTATGTATGCTCCCGATTCATGTATGCATCAGATTGAAGAGCGGATGAAGAATATCCAGACGCATGCAGAAGATAGCATTCTGATTTTATCCGGACAGGAAAAGGTTGATTCTTGTATATCGAAGGTAGCGGTCGCCCCCCACCACACATTGTTCGATGAATGTGTTTCAAATCTGTCGCGTGATGCTTCGTTTATTATGGTGGCAGACATGGATAAGATTGCTCAGAATCTGAATGCTTATAAAGACTATCTGCCTGCCTTTATTTACGATCATGTAGAATTGTTCCGCTCGTTTATATTGTCAGTTCAGGTAACGAACGTAAATGGAAAACTTTCGCATATTTTTGTCTTTACGTACAAAGAATAGAAAGACATCCCTGTTGCCGGACTTTAGCGCAGTTTGTTCTTTATGAAGTGCGGGCCTGCTTTAAAGCGGAAATAAAACAAGGAAACTACTGTCAGGATGGCGCCAAACAGGTAGGCAATGCGGAAAGAAGCAATTTCTGCAATATATCCTCCACTTAGCATTCCTATGCCAAGCCCTACATCCCATGACGTTAGATAAGTACTTGTTGCTGTTCCTCGCTGGCTGTTGGGAGCCAGGTTAACAAATAATGTATTGTATGCAGGAAACATTGTTCCGAATCCTATACCTAATAATAAGGAAATCAGGAAAAACAGAATTGTGGTAAAGGTGCTGTTCCAGTCGATGAGCCAGCCACATGCCGTGAGTCCGAAGTAACACAGGCAGACCAGGTAGAGCCCTGCCGAAATAACTTGTGTAATCATGCCTTTGTCTACGAGGCGTCCGCTGAACAGACGGCTGATGGCCATTCCTACTGCCATCAGGGTAAAGAAGAAACCTGTTTCGGTTGTGAGTCCTATCTGTTTGGCATACATAGCCACATAATTTGTCGTCATACCGTAAGGAATGGATAACAAGAGCAGGCTGAAGCCGGCAGGAAGACCTTTCAGCAAAATAAAGCGGTCCAGCGAAATTGGTTCTCTTTTTACGGGAGGCTTATAGGGAGTCTTTACCAGTGTAGCAGCTATGAAGCCCAGTATGCACGATCCGAGAGAATAAGAAAAAATCGTTGTATAGGAAGCTCCTCCGCTATGCAGGAATAATCCAAACATCGGACCGATGGACATGGCAAGATTGTTGGCCAGTCCGTAATAACCCAATCCTTCTCCACGCCGGCTGGAAGGCATAATATCGATGACGACGGTATTTCCTCCTACAGTAACCATTCCAAAGGATATGCCGTGTACGATACGGAATATAATGAACAGAGTCAGTAGTCCAGCAATCATATATCCGGCAAAAATCAGTGTAAAGATAAAATAAGCCAGCAGATAGAGTGGTTTACGTGCAAACGTATCCAGAAAGTAACCCGAAAAGGGTCGGATGCAGAGAGAAGAAATAGTATAGCAAGAAAGTACTATACCGATTGTCGCATTTGAAGCGTTGAATATTTCCGATAGGTAAAAGGGGAGAACGGGTGTCAGTAGCCAGAAACCGAAATACAACAGAAAATTGGCTGCCAGTATGCAACAATAACTGGGTGTGACAAGACGTTCCTTTTCCATATCTTCTTAATTTTATTTTTGAAAAACGCGGATTAACATAGACTTTCATTCACCTTTATCGGCGTATCTGAAAATCTGCGTTAATCCGCGTTTCTTGTTTGCTGTGTATTAAATTAGTTTGCTGCTTCGAATTCTTCAAGGAAACGAGTATCGTTTTCCGAGAACATACGCAAGTCTTTTACTTTATATTTCAGGTTGGCGATACGTTCAACTCCCATACCGAAGGCATAACCCGTGTATACTTTGCTGTCGATGCCATTAGCTTCCAGAACAGCCGGGTCTACCATACCGCATCCTAAGATTTCTACCCATCCGGTATATTTACAGAAAGGACATCCTTCTCCACCGCAGATGTCACAACTGATATCCATTTCTGCGCTGGGTTCAGTAAATGGGAAGTATGAAGGGCGCAGACGGATTTTTGTTTCAGGTCCGAACATTTCTTGTGCAAACTGGAGCAATACCTGTTTCAGGTCGGTAAACGAAACATTCTTGTCGACATACAGACCTTCTACCTGATGGAAGAAGCAGTGAGCACGGTAACTGATTGCTTCGTTGCGGTATACACGTCCCGGACAGATAACTCGGATAGGAGGCTGTGAAACTTCCATTACTCGACTCTGAACAGATGATGTATGTGTACGCAAGATAATGTCTGGATGGCTTTCGATGAAGAAAGTATCTTGCATGTCGCGTGCCGGATGATCTTCAGGGAAGTTCATCGACGAGAATACATGCCAGTCGTCTTCAACTTCAGGACCGTCGGCGATTGTGAATCCCAGACGATTGAAGATATTGATGATTTCATTGCGGACGATGCTTAACGGATGTCTTGTTCCCAGTTCAATAGGATAAGCTGTACGTGTAAGATCAAGCTCGGCAGAACTGTTGTCCTGACACTCGAAAGCTTCTTTCAAGCTGTTGATACGTTCTTGAGTACGGTTCTTCAACTCGTTCAGTTTCATACCCACCTCTTTTTTCTGTTCGGCAGGAACGTTGCGGAAATCTGCCATCAGTGTATTGATTACACCTTTTTTACTTAAATATTTGATGCGCAGGGCTTCCAGCTCTTCTGCGTTCGAAGCTGTCAAGCCTTCCACTTCTTGAAGTAACTGTTCTATTTTTGCTAACATATTCTTCTTTTTATTATTTTCTTGTGCGCAAAGGTAAGGATTTAAACTGAAATTTTGTCTTTTTAAGCTCATAAAAAAGAAAACTGTATATGTTTTATTTGTTGAATGAAAAAAAGACGTATTTTTGCACGTGATTTTTCAGAAGCACTAAGATGAAAAAAGTTTTATTTGGGTGTTGTGTACTTATGCTGGCAGCCTCTTGTGGGGGAGGAAAGAAAAAAATGGATCCTTTTGATGCTTTAACTAAACAGATTGATTCGCTGGCTGTTGGCACCGATACATTACAGAAAGAAACTCCGGAGGTAGAAGATGTAGTTCCGGCTACAGCCGATGAGAGTTTCGCCGATTTCTTTTATAATTTTGCTTCCGATGCACGTTTCCAGCGTTCACGGATAAAATTTCCTATACCTTTTTATAAGGGTGAGCAGGTAGAGCGTATGTCGAAAGATAAATGGGTGTATGATCCGTTGTTTAGCCGTGATCCGGTCTATACCGTACTGTTCGATAAGGAAGAGGATATGGAGATGGAAAAAGATACAGCCATACATAGCGTGCAGGTAGACTGGATTTATCTGAAGGATCGGAAGGTTAAACGCTACTATTTTGAACGTGTTGCCGACTGTTGGTATCTGGAAGCTATCAATAAGGAAAAGCTGGCTTCGGCATCCGAAGGACGTGAAGATTTTTTTGACTTTTACAATCATTTCGTCAATGATTCCATTTTTCAGCGTGAACGTTTACATGACCCACTTGGTTTTGTTACGGTCGATCCGGAAGATGAGTTTCAAATTCTTGAAACAACTCTTGATGAAGGACAATGGTTTTCTTTCCGCCCGCCGATGCTGAAAGAGCGTTTGACAAATGTGCATTATGGACAAGAGGAGGTAGCTGACACGGACCAGAAAATTATCGAATTCAAGGGATTTGGTAATGGCTTCAGCAATACACTTTACTTTGAGTATCGTGGTGGAAAGTGGATGCTGATGAAGTTTGAAGACTTGAGTGACTGATTCGCTGGGCCTTTTAGGAAAGTAGAACTTATTTTTATTATAAAAACAGATATGAAAGAACTGAAAGACTATTCTCTTTTGCATCATAATACGTTCGGCATGGATGTATATGCGGCGTATTTTGTGGAATATGGTTCGGAAGATGAACTTTGTACTTTCTTGAAGCAGAAGAGTTATAAGCTTCCGTTGTTGCATATCGGAGGAGGAAGTAACCTGCTCTTTTCGGGTAATTTTGAGGGAACTGTACTCCATTCAGCCATCAAGGGCTATGAAATTGTAGCCGAAACTTCTGACACTGTCGACGTACGAGTCGGAGCAGGGGAAGTGTGGGATGACTTTGTAGCGTATACCGTACAACATAACTGGTATGGAGCTGTAAATCTGTCGTTGATACCGGGTGAAGTAGGTGCTTCGGCTGTTCAGAATATTGGTGCATACGGTGTGGAGGCTAAAGATTTGATAGTCGCTGTCGATACAGTATGTGTAGATACCGGAGAATTTCGTCGGTTTACCAATAAGGAATGTGAGTATGCTTATCGTAAAAGCATTTTCAAATTGGACCTGAAGGGGAAATATATAGTAACATATGTGACTTATCGTTTGCATAAGCAGCCCGTATGGCATTTAGACTATGGAAATATTCGTACGGAACTGGAAAAAGAAGCATGTCCGCTGACCTTAGAGAACTTGCGTCGTATAGTAATCCGTATTAGGGAAGACAAACTTCCGGATCCAGCCCAAACGGGAAATGCTGGAAGTTTCTTTATGAATCCGGTTATCTCCAAAGAGCAGTTTGAGGCTTTGCGGCGGACTTATCCTGATATGCCTTCTTATCCGGCTGGTGAAAACTTTGTGAAAGTTCCTGCCGGATGGATGATAGAACGATGTGGCTGGAAAGGCAAATCGTTGGGGCACGCAGGTGTTCATAGTCGCCAGGCACTGGTGCTGGTTAATTTGGGAGGAGCTACAGGGCAGGAAGTTATGCATCTTGCGAATGCCGTAGTTGCTTCCGTAAAGGAGAAATTCGGTATAGATATTTATCCTGAAGTGAATTATATTTAAGATACTTGATAACACGATGAAAGTAACGGTATTAGGTAGCGGAACATCTACAGGTGTACCTCAAGTGGGATGTACATGTCCGGTATGTACCAGTACTGACCCGCGCGATAATCGTCTGCGCTGTTCTGGTTTGGTAGAAACGGATGGGGTACGTATTTTGATAGATTGCGGACCAGATTTCAGGCAACAAAGTCTTGGTGTAAAAACGTTCCTGCCTATTGATGGAGTCTTGATAACCCATGAACATTACGATCATGTGGGAGGGTTGGATGATCTTCGTCCGTTCTGTAGCTTTCGGGATGTACCTGTATATGCAGAGGAATATACAGCCGACCGCCTGCAAAAGCGTATGCCTTATTGTTTTGTAGAGCATACCTATCCGGGAGTACCCAGTATCCCGCTTTCTGTGATAGAACCATACAAGACTTTTCAGGTTACTAACCTGTCGGGAAAGTCGGTAGATGTGATCCCATTCAGAGTGATGCATGGTAAGTTACCAATTATGGGATATCGTATAGGTAATGTAGCTTGGATTACAGATATGCTGACTATGCCTGATGAATCGTATGAAGTGCTGAAAGGATTGGATTACTTGTTTATGAATGCACTGCGCATCGAACCTCATTGGACGCATCAGTCGCTTTCGGAAGCGTTGGAACAAGCAGTACGTATAGGAGCAAAAGAAACTTATTTTATACATATGAGTCATCAGATGGGATTGCATGCCGAAGTAGACAAGCAACTTCCTGAGCATGTACATCTGGCATACGACGGACTTGTAATAGATTAAGAGAGAGCGGTAAAGCTCTGATGTATTTTATAATATAAGCCATATCGGTACTGTAAAGTAGTGATATGGCATTTTTTTTATGTATATAGTTCTCTTTTCCACCGTTGGGTATTGGCTTTGTGATGGAGCTTATTTGATTTTGCTGTTTAGTGATTCCTTACAGATTCCATTTAGTCCGCATTCTTCACATTTGGGATTGCGTGCTGTACACACATATCTGCCGTGTAATATCAGCCAGTGATGTGCCGTTGGAATAAGTTCTTTAGGAATATATTTTACTAAATACTTTTCGGTAGCCAGAGGGGTAGTACAAGTTTTCGGAACCAGTCCGATGCGATGACTTACGCGGAATACATGTGTGTCGACGGCCATTGCAGCTTTATTGAATACTACACTTTGTATTACGTTGGCTGTTTTTCTTCCTACTCCGGGCAGTTTTATCAGGTCTTCCAGTGTATTGGGCACTTCACTCTGAAAGTTCTTAACTAACATTTGCGCCATACCTACCAGATGTTTTGCTTTGTTGTTTGGGTAACTTACACTACGTATATATTCGTATACGACTTCAGGTGTTGTGTTGGCTAAAGCTTCCGGAGTAGGAAAGGCTTCGAACAAGGGCGGAGTGATCATATTGACTCGCTTGTCCGTACACTGCGCACTCAGTATCACTGCTATCAGTAACTGGAAAGGATTTTCATAGTGTAACTCTGTTTCAGCTACAGGAATAGCTTGTTTGAAATAAGCGATAGCCCGATCGTATAATTCTTGTTTTCTCATGTCTTTGCGATATAAGTTGAAATACAATAGTTGTTAGTTTAATACCATCTTTTATGCTTGAAATAGAAATACACAATGACTCCCACAACGATCATCAGTCCCCATGCCAAAAAATACCCGTATTTCCATCCCAATTCCGGCATCCATTGAAAATTCATTCCCCATATTCCTGCCAGAAACGTCAGAGGTATGAAAATAGTAGAAACAATAGTAAGCTGTTTCATTATGCTGTTCATTCGCTGGTCATTGTTTGCCAGATACAAATCTACCATGGCAGAAAGTAAATCGCGACATCCTTCCAGGGTTTGCAATACAAATTGCAAGTGATCGTTTAC
Source organism: Phocaeicola sp. (assembly GCF_057861905.1). Classification (NCBI taxonomy): domain Bacteria; kingdom Pseudomonadati; phylum Bacteroidota; class Bacteroidia; order Bacteroidales; family Bacteroidaceae; genus Phocaeicola; species Phocaeicola sp. The sequence continues at coordinate 45,059 of NZ_DBMACV010000015.1, forward strand.
GTCGCTGAAGAACGGACGGTTTGCCTTATGCAATAGTTGGTTTTCGGTATGGAACAATTTGTTTATCTGTTCTTTCAGTGGGAAAATACTTTTTCTAATCAATCGGTAGTTTCTACGGTAAGATTGTATTTCTTCTATACCCGGTTGTTTTTCGGGGATAGGAGAGAGCGGGGAGAGAAACTGTTCTTCCAAGTCTTCCAGGTCATCTTCCATTTTAGAAATGAGCGACATAAAACTTGCCATAACGCTGTTTAGTATGACACTCAGCAGAAAGTCTGACTGCCTGTTTCTGATTTTCAAGACGTTCTTTTCCAGTGCAATATTTATTTCATTGAAGAAGTCTGTTTCTTTCTCGGCAAAGGTCAGTACAAAGTCTTTTCCTTGTACGATACAAAGCTGTTGGGGGATAAGTTCATTCTCTGCTGTCGGTGAGAGTTGTTTCAGAATAACTACATTATAAGTTTCATGCTCCTCTATCTTTGTCAGATGTTCTGAGTTTAATAAATCCTGCGTAGTGAGGAAGTCTATATTAAAATGGCTGCACAGCTGATGTATTGTTTCTGTGTTTTGCAAGCCATGTACTTGTATCCAGTTGATGCAATCTGTCTTGAGTTGAGAGATTATCTCTTGCAGGTCACCGCGACAGACCTGTGTTCCTTCGGCGTTATAGCTACATAGGTGTAGATGAGTAGGAGTTTCACTTTCTCCTATATATTTCAGCTTTTCGCTGAGTAAGTTATTCTTTGCCATGTCAGGATGAATTTAGTATGCACAAATATAAGTGTTTATTTGTAAATCGGCAAAAAGTTTGTACCTTTGCGCCCAATTAAAAACAAGAGAACATTAACATGCGATGCCGTGAATAACGGCCGTGTATTCTAGAACACCACGTAAAAAACAGGAGCGATGAAAAAAGAAAATCTCGTATCAGTACCTTTTATGGTTTTGGGTATTGTGTTTTGTGTCTGTCTGGTTGCAGCCAATCTTTTAGAAACCAAAGTAGTTCAGTTAGGTCCGATTTCTGTTACTGCCGGACTGATTGTATTTCCAATCTCTTATATTATTAATGACTGCATAGCCGAAGTATGGGGCTTCCGTAAGGCGCGCCTTATCATCTGGATGGGTTTCCTTATGAACTTCATGGTAGTGGCGATGGGCCAGATTGCCGTAGCTTTGCCGGCAGCACCTTTCTGGGAAGGCGAGGATGGCTTTAATTTTGTATTTGGAATGGCACCCCGTATCGCTGTAGCCAGCCTTCTTGCGTTTTTAGTCGGTTCGTTTATCAACGCATACGTTATGAGTCGTATGAAGATAGCATCACATGGAAAAAACTTTTCTGCGCGTGCCATTCTTTCGACTGTTTTTGGCGAAAGTGCCGATTCACTGATTTTTTTCCCATTGGCATTTGGCGGTTTGATGCCGGTGTCCGAATTGGGTAAAATGATGCTGGTACAGGTAGTTCTTAAAACTATGTATGAAGTAATCATTCTGCCTATCACTATTCGTATAGTCAAATACATTAAGCGCGTGGACGATAGTGATGTATACGATGAACATATTTCTTATAATGTATTGAAAATAAAAGAAATTTAATATGAACAACGAAGCTGCACTGGTTGTCTTCAGTGGAGGACAAGACTCTACCACTTGCCTTTTCTGGGCAAAAAAACATTTTAAAAAAGTATATGCACTGAGCTTTATATACGGGCAGAAGCATGTAAAAGAGGTGGAACTGGCTCGTGAAATAGCACGTAAGGCCGAAGTGGAATTTGAAGCGATGGATGTATCTTTTATAGGTCATTTAGGTAAAAACTCATTGACCGATACATCTATCCATATGGATGAAAAGAAGCCTGAAGGAACATTCCCGAATACATTTGTCCCCGGCCGCAACCTTTTCTTCTTGAGTATAGCTGCTGTCTATGCCCGTGAGCATGGCATTAGTCATCTTGTGACAGGAGTATCTCAGACCGATTTCAGCGGATATCCTGATTGTCGGGATACATTCATCAAGTCATTGAATGTAACGCTGAATCTTGCCATGGAAGAACAATTCGTGATTCATACTCCTTTAATGTGGATTGATAAGGCGCAGACTTGGGCATTAGCTGATGAACTGGGAGTGCTCGATTTGATACGCCATGAAACGTTGACTTGTTACAATGGTATTCCGGGTGATGGTTGCGGGCACTGTCCTGCATGTACCTTACGTCGGGAAGGACTTGAAAAATATCTTGCCAGCAAGGAAAAATAAAATCGTTTCTCGTGAGTTGATTGATACATGCGCGAGCGAAAAAATGATGTTTTGGTTAAAATATTAGATTGTAGTATATGGAAAGAAAAGATGAACTGACAATATTGGGAAGAACTACTACTTATAAACAAGACTATGCTCCTGAAGTCTTGGAAGCATTTGTAAACAAGCACCCCGAGAATGATTATTGGGTACGTTTCAATTGTCCGGAGTTTACCAGTCTTTGCCCCATTACCGGACAGCCGGATTTTGCAGAAATTCGTATCAGTTACCTTCCCGATGTCAAGATGGTAGAAAGCAAGAGTCTGAAACTATATCTGTTCAGCTTCCGCAATCATGGTGATTTTCATGAAGACTGTGTAAACATTATCATGAAGGATCTGATTAAGCTGATGGATCCCAAGTATATCGAAGTAACCGGAATCTTTACTCCTCGTGGAGGAATATCTATTTATCCATATTGTAATTATGGACGTCCAGGAACGAAATACGAGAAATTGGCAGAATATCGTATGCAAAACCACGATCTTTAAATAAAGAATGATGATTGAAAGGGGAGAGGATGGGTAAAGATTTATAGAAAATTCAATCCGAATAGTATTCCCTTATTCAAAGCAAGAAAGGCTGTCTCGTCAAGACAGCCTTTCTTGCTTTATTAGGTAAGTACTATTTCTTACAGAACAGTCAGTCTTTGCTGCTGTTTCATTATGACAGTTCCAGTCCGAAAGTTTCTTTCAGTTTCAGCAGGCTGGGGTTCTTTTTGCTCATCATCTGGAAACGTTCTACATGGCTGTAGGCACGAATATTTTCATTTGCCGCACTGACACGGACCGTCATTTTTATTTTGCGGTTATGCAGTTGCTGACGCAGATGCTGCTCTATTTGCGGAGCCAGTTGCGTCATATACTTTTGTACCATATCATTGTCTACAGCAATTTCGAAAGTCGTCTGATCCTTCAGCAGATGAGGTTGCATATTCATCATGCGGGCTGCATTGGCAGCTTCTTCTTTGGGAAGCCTTGCTGCAAATTCACGCCAATAATAATTCAGGTCTTTTTCGTTGAAGATATAATCTTCGTAAGCTTGTTCTACTTGTTGTACAGGCGCATTCGCATTTGTGGTACTACTGTTTGCCGCAGGCTGTTGGGCAGATTGTCTTCGGATGGATATGCCGAAACTACCTGCTTTCATAACCGGAATTTTCTTCTCCGTATTTGTTTTCGGAAGCGGATTCGGATGACCGGCAGGCGATGCAGCCGCAGCAGGAGCAGTTGTCTGCTGCTGAGTAGAAGGCTTATTAGTCACTTGCTGCTGTCCGGCAGGCTGGTTCTGAGATGCTGTTGTATTATAATGTCCCGTTGCTTCATGTGTAGCCTGCGGATATGCCTGATTAGCGCTTGCTTGTGCGGTATGATTGGTTTGCGCCTGATTGAAAACCGGTTTTAATGATTGCTTGGCAGGGCCTTGCCCACCACCGGAAATATCATTGTCGGCTGTCAGTTGTGCCAGTTGAATTAAAGTCAGTTCCACCAGCAGGCGTTTGTTTTTGCTCACCCGATAATTTAAATCGCAATCGTTGCACAACTTCATCGCTTTGTACAGAAACTGAGGACTGCATTTCTGTGCCTGTGCCTGATAGCGGCTGCGTATGGATGCACCTACTTCCAGCAGTTGCAGCGTTTCGGGATCACGGCTTACCAGCAAGTCACGGAAATGCGAAGTCAATCCCGTAATGAAATGGTTTCCGTCAAACCCCTTCTTCAGAACCTCATTGAATGTAAGCAGACAGTCGGAAACTCTGTTTTCCAGAAAAGCATCCGTCAGTTTGAAATAATATTCATAATCCAATACATTCAGGTTCTCTATCACACTTTGGTAAGTGATATGTCCGTTGGTAAAGCTGACCACCTGGTCGAAGATAGACAAGGCATCACGCATACCCCCGTCAGCTTTTTGTGCGATAACATTCAGCGCTTCCGGTTCCGCTTCGATATGTTCTTTCTTTGCCACGTTTTCCAGATGCTCTACCGTGTCGTTTACGCTGATACGGTTGAAATCGTATATTTGGCAACGGCTCAGAATTGTAGGAAGAATTTTATGTTTTTCGGTTGTGGCAAGAATGAATATGGCATGATGAGGCGGTTCTTCCAGCGTTTTCAGGAAAGCATTGAATGCAGCCTGAGAAAGCATGTGTACCTCATCGATGATATATACTTTATATTTTCCGATTTGTGGCGGAATGCGCACTTGTTCGATAAGTGAACGTATATCCTCTACCGAGTTGTTTGATGCGGCATCCAGTTCGTGGATGTTATATGAACGCTGTTCGTTGAAGGCACGGCACGATTCACATTCGTTGCAGGCTTCTCCATCGGCTGTAGGATGCAGGCAGTTGATTGTCTTGGCAAAAATTCGTGCACACGTTGTTTTTCCCACCCCTCGCGGTCCGCAAAACAGATAAGCATGCGCCAGTTTCTGGTTGGCAATCGCATTTTTCAGGGTAGTAGTCAGGGCGCGCTGCCCTACAACGGTATCGAATGTAGCGGGACGATATTTACGTGCCGATACGATATAATTCTCCATATGCCGATATAAGTGGTTAATTGTTTCTATGTTCGGAAGTACAAAAGTACATAAAATCTCGGTTTTCTCATGGGCTTGACCTGAAATATATTTATCTTTGCCCTAAAATGTAGATTATTATGCAGACAAGTGACAGTATCGTTATTATTCCTACTTACAACGAAAAGGAAAATATCGAAAATATAATTCGTGCAGTGTTTGGCCTGGAGAAATGTTTTCATATTCTGATTATCGAAGACAATTCACCCGACGGTACTGCTGATATTGTGCGGCGATTGCAGACCGAGTTTCCTGAACGTCTGTTTATGATAGAAAGAAAAGGAAAATTGGGCTTGGGAACGGCTTATATTACAGGCTTCAAGTGGGCTATCGAACATGGGTACGACTACATATTTGAGATGGATGCCGACTTCAGTCATAATCCTAATGACTTGCCTCGTTTATACAAGGCTTGTCATGACGACGGTGCCGACGTGGCAATCGGATCTCGTTATATCAGTGGCGTAAATGTGGTAAACTGGCCTATGGGGCGTGTGCTCATGTCGTATTTTGCATCGAAATATGTACGTTTCGTAACGGGACTTCCTATTCACGATACGACAGCGGGATTTAAATGCTATAAGCGTAAGGTGCTGGAAACCATACCGCTGGATAATATCCGTTTCAAAGGCTATGCTTTCCAGATAGAAATGAAGTTCACAGCCTACAAGTGTGGGTTCAAGATAGTGGAAGTTCCGGTTATTTTTGTAAATCGTGAACTGGGAACATCTAAGATGAATAGTAGTATTTTTGGTGAAGCCGTATTTGGAGTGATTCGGCTGAAATGGGATAGTTGGTTTAAAAGTTATCCAAAATATAAATAAATATGAAACGTACATGGATTTATAACGCTACAATTGTAAACGAAGGATTAAAGTTTGCTGGTTCTGTTGTTGTCGAAGGTGATACGATCTGTGAAGTATTGCACGGAGAAACTCGGCCCTCTGTTTTGTGTGACATCGAAATTGATGCTCATGGATGTTATCTTATTCCGGGAGTTATAGATGATCATGTACATTTCCGTGACCCGGGACTGACACACAAAGCCGATATGATGAGCGAAACAACTGCCGCTGCGGCTGGTGGAGTAACTTCGTTCATGGATATGCCGAACTGCAATCCGCAGACTACTACACTGGAGGCGCTTAACAATAAGTTTGCCGATGCTGGCAACAAGTGCATCGTAAATTACTCGTTCTACTTCGGGGCAACGAACAATAATGCAGATTTGCTGCATGAACTCGACAAGACCCGTGTGTGCGGAGTAAAGCTTTTCATGGGAGCCAGTACCGGAAATATGCTGGTAGACCGCATTGAGTCTTTGCGTAAGATATTTGCCGAAGCTGGTATGCTGATAGCGGCTCATTGCGAAGACCAGACTATCATTCGCTGGAATACCGAATTGATCAAGTCAAAATACGGAGAAGATGACGTTGATATTTCTTTCCATCCGCGTATCCGGAGCGAAGAAGCCTGCTGGCATTCTTCCTCGTTGGCAGTGCAGCTCGCCAAGGAAACAGGTGCACGCCTGCATATTCTTCATGTAAGTACGGCACGGGAACTGAAACTGTTCGAAGACAAGCCGATAGCTGAGAAACGCATTACTTCCGAAGCATGCGTGTCACATCTGATGTTTTGCGATGAAGATTACAAGACACTGGGCGCGCGCATCAAGTGTAATCCGAGCATCAAGACCCGAAACGACCGAGATATGCTTCGTAAGGCCCTTTCTACGAATCTGATAGATGTCATCGGTACAGACCATGCGCCTCATCTGCTGACGGAAAAACAGGGAGGAGCACTGAAGGCTGTTTCCGGCATGCCGAGCCTGCAATTCTCGCTGGTGAGTATCATGGAACTGGTAAGAGAAGGTGTATTGACCGTAGAACAGCTCGTACAGAAGATGTGTCATGCTCCGGCAGAGCTTTTCCAGATAGACAGACGAGGCTATATCCGTCCGGGGTATAAGGCAGACTTGGTATTGGTTAATCCAGACAGTGAATGGGAAGTTACCAAGGATTGCGTCTTGAGTAAATGCGGATGGAGTCCGATGGAGGGAAAGCACTTCCATGCGAAAGTAGAAAAGACATTTGTAAACGGAACTTTAGTATACAGTGATGGCAAGGTCGACACCCAACACCGAGGGGAGGCACTTGTCTTTAACCGATGAAAGATGCAGACAGACATTACAACAGTTACATACGAGATACACGATCTGGCAGAATACATTAACTGGATTTATTTTTTTCACGCCTGGGGATTTCAGCCCCGTTTTGCTGCCATAGCCGATATTCATGGCTGTGATGCCTGTCGGGCGAGCTGGCTGGCTTCGTTTCCTACGGAGGATTGTGCCAAGGCAGCACAAGCTATGCAGCTCCATAAGGAAGCCAACCGCATGCTGAACAGTATAGACGGACGTTATAAGGTATATGCCATTTACCGGCTGATGAATGCCAATGCCGATGGTGACAATCTGATACTGGAAGGAACCCGTTTCCCGTTGCTGAGGCAGCAGACTCGGGTTCGGCCGGACGATCCATTCTTGTGTCTGAGTGATTTCGTCCGTCCCTTATCTTCCGGTATAGTCGATACGGTAGGTGCCTTTGCCACTACCATCGATGAGGCTATGGAGAAGGAATTCGAAGGCGATGATTATAAATCTATGCTGATTAAGACTTTGGGAGAGCGCCTGGCAGAAGCTGCGGCCGAAAAAGTGCACGAAACCATCCGGAAAACGGTATGGGGATATGCCAAAGACGAGCACCTGACCATGAAACAACTGCTGAATGAGGATTATCAGGGCATACGTCCGGCGGTAGGATACCCGTCGCTTCCCGATATTTCCGTCAGCTTTCTGCTGGACGAACTGCTCGACATGAAACGCATTGGCATCCGGCTTACGGAAAACGGTATGATGCAGCCCCATGCTTCGGTATGCGGACTGATGTTTGCCCATCCGGCTTCTCGCTATTTCTCGGTGGGGAAGATAGACGAGGAACAGCTTGCCGATTATGCTGCCCGACGTGGATGCGATGTGAGTGAAATCAGAAAATATTTAGTGGCTAACCTGCAACAATAAGAAGTATTATGATACTGGCAAGAGTTTCACTGTTTTTTATCGTATTGCTGTTATTGCCCGACTGGTATATCTATAAGGTATATATAAGACAGGCAGAGCAGGCTTGGTCGAAGAAACTATACTGGTTGCCTACCACATTGCTGTTGCTGGCACTGATTGTTTTCGTTGCAGCCCATAATTCCCTGCATGAGTCCTTTGGCATTTATCTGATTGTGACTTTATGCTTTGCTGTGCCGAAACTGATATTTGTGTTGTGCGATATCTTGTTGAGAGCCTTACACCGGCTTATCCGTGTACCGTTGTATCACAAGACTGTATCGGTTGTAGTAGCCGTTGCTACATTGGCTTATGTCCTTTTTGGTGCGATATGGGGTAAGGAATACTTTCAAGTAAAGCAGGTCACCTTTTCTTCTCCCGATCTTCCCGCTGCATTCGATGGATATCGGATACTTCAGTTGTCGGACATTCATTCCGGAAGCTGGAAAGGGAATACGGAAGCCTTGCAGCGAGCTATAGAGCTTTGTAACGCCCAGCATCCCGATTTGGCTGTGTTTACGGGCGATCTGGTGAATAGCCGTGCCAATGAAATGAAAGAGTTCATGCCGGTTTTTTCAAAATTGCACGCCAGAGATGGAGTATATTCCGTACTTGGAAATCACGATTACGCTACCTATGCTCAATGGAATAGCGAGGCGGAACGACTGGCAAATATCGATACGCTGGTAATGAGGGAAGAACAGATGGGCTGGAAGATGTTGATGAACGACCATCGCATTATCCGCCGCGGAAACGATTCGATTGCATTGATAGGAGTAGAAAACAGCGGAAAGCCTCCTTTCCCTGACCGTGGTGATTTACCTCGGGCGCAACAAGGTACGGAGGGCATGTTCAAGGTGCTGCTGAGTCACGACCCTACTCATTGGCGAAGAAGCGTTTTGCCGGATACGGATATCCAACTGATGCTGGCTGGACATACGCACGATATGCAAGTCAATTTATTTGGATTTTCTCTTTCCCGCTTTGTTTATCCCGAACATCGGGGATTATACCTGCAACAGGGACGTGGACTATATGTCAATATCGGACTGGGATATGTGCTCTTTCCTATGAGGCTGGGAGCATGGCCCGAGATAACGGTCATTACCTTACGGAAGAAATAATAATTTATAAACTATACAAGCAATGAGATTCTTATACATTATCTATCAAATCTGTATCGGGTTGCCTATATTTCTGGTGGCAACTATACTGACTGCCCTGACTACCATGCTGGGCTGCTGGTTGGGAAACGGGCATTTCTGGGGCTATTATCCCGGAAAACTGTGGTCGCAGCTGACCTGTTTTCTGTTTTTACTTCCTGTTAAAGTTCGGGGACACGAACATCTGGACAAGAAAACTTCGTATGTGTTCGTTGCCAATCATCAGGGTTCGTTCGATATTTTTCTGGTATACGGCTTTTTGGGGCGTAACTTTAAATGGATGATGAAGAAAAGCCTTCGTAAAATTCCGTTTGTCGGTAAGGCATGTGAGTCGGCTGGATTCATCTTTGTCGACAAATCCAGTCCGCGCAAGATTTATGAAACCATAAAGGGGGCAGAAAAAGTGCTTCAGGGCGGAACTTCACTGGTGGTATTTCCTGAGGGAGCACGTACTTTTACCGGCCACATGGCGAACTTCAAAAAAGGTGCCTTTCTGCTGGCCGACCAGCTTCAGTTGCCCGTCATTCCGCTGACGATAGACGGTTCTTTCGACATCCTTCCTCGTACGGGCAAACTCCTTCACTGGCATCCGATGACGCTGACTATACATGAGCCTATTTACCCGCTTGGCAAGAAAGGTGAAGAAAACCTGCAAATGCTGATGACAGAATCGTATAAAGCGATAGAGAAAGATTTGCCCGAAAAATATAAGGGTAAGGTTGAAAATCCCGACCAGTAAGACGTTTTACCCCCTTTATCTCATTCAGTTGGCATCATACCGGAGTTTCCGGTAGATGCGCATGCAGATAAAGGGGGTAAAATATGCAGTCAGGTTTATAGAAAAGTCGTGCGTTCTCTTTTAAAACCTGCTGGCCTTTGTAATATGATTTGTACAAAGTCTTCAGAAATTTGTACAAAAAAACGGAAAATTTGTACAAATTTTCCGTTAAGCATGTTTGCCCTGCATGGGCAACAACTATAGGGTGTAAGTCCCGAACGAGCCTTGATAGTGGGAATCGTTAGCTTCAGGCAAGGGTGTCCACCGTGAGGGG
>NZ_DBMACV010000016.1:0-52055 GCF_057861905.1 Phocaeicola sp.
TGTTAATTTGTAATTAATTGTTTGTCAGACTTAAATATACAAAATAATTCGGTGATTACCAACTTTTAAAGATACTTTCTTATCCCGAACTCACGTAATTAGTTGGCTAATTTGAACAATATTTTTTAGTCTATAGATATTGTTATAGATAAAGCTTTGTCACGAACAAACGTTATTGGGGCAAGTATTGGTTCCAGTCCGGTGTCTGTGTGATACCAAATCCGGCATTGATTTCAGCATTTGGTACAGGGTAGCAGAACTGTGCAATATCGAAGTTGGTATACTTGTACGAAACCTGATCTTCGACGTTTGCATATACATCAGCCTTTTCACCCCAGCGGCGTAAGTCGTAGAAGCGGAAACCTTCCTGGAACAATTCGCGGGCACGTTCGTCTTTCAGGAATGCAAATACTTCGTCTTTTGTATTGCCCAAATCATCGGTACTGGTAATCTGTGAGTTTCTCTTGGCAACAGTCAGCAGTGCTTCCTTGGCACCGTTCAGGTCGGGCTGTGCGGCACGCAGTTTCGATTCGGCGATAATCAGTTCCATTTCGGGAGCATTGACGATGTAGTTGGTTGCGTATGCCGTGTTTCCTCCTCCGTACCAGAATTTACCACCGTATTGTAGCTGGGTATACGAGCCTTTCTTGATGGTAGGAAGATAAAGTGAACCTCTACAGTCAGTGTCTGCTATCAGGTTACGCATGCGCTGGCTTGGCAGACCTCCGTAGGTAGTCCATACGTTTCCGCAAGAGTTGGCAGACCAACTGTTGTTTACATCAATAGCCAGACGGAAGATACATTCCGAATTGCTGTCGCCACCGGCATACAGCTCTTTGTAGTCATCTACAGTATAAGCTTCTACCTTTTTACCTGAATGCAGGAGTGCATTCGATGCATATTTCTCGGCGTTGCTGAAGTCTTCCATATATAAATAGGTACGTGCCATCAGGCCTTCGACTGCTGCCATAGAAAGATACTGGTTGGCTCCTCTTCCTTCGGTTCCACTTTCAGTGTAACAAGTCAGGGCATTGTTAAAGTCGTCCAGTATAGCCTGGTAGCATTGTCCAACAGTCGAACGGTTCACTTCTTCGAAAGCTTTTACCGGTTCATCGACAATCACCACACCGATGGCATCACTATTATCAGTCGTTCCGTTTACCTTTATCTGCTTGCCGAAAATATTGGTCATGTACAGCATGGCATATCCTCTCAGTCCGTAGGCTTCGGCCATATATTGTTTCAATGCGGCTTTGTCGGCGTCAGCAACGGTTGCTTCCAGTTCCTTTCCCGCCTTGATGATACGTGAAGCATTATCTATTATTTTATAACCATATTCCCAAATACTGCTCAGGTATGTATCATCAGGGGTTACGTTATAGTGGTTGATGGTTATCCAGTGGCTGGCAGAGCCGTTCAGGTAAGCCATGTCGCCAGCCATATCGCCGATGGTAAGCGAATAGTTTCCGGCAAAATAGGACGTGAACAATTGATAATAAGTTCCGTTCAGTGCATATTTCAGGTTGTCTACACTTGTCAGTCCGCTGTCGACATCTATTCCTTCGTTGTACTCTGTATCGAAGAAATTGCTGCAGGAAGCAAAGCTCCCGGCCAGGGCTGAACAGATAAGCAGGCGAGTGATAAACTTCTTCATATTTCGTTCTTGTTTGATTCGTTAAACATATTTATTTAAAATCCGAGGGTGATTCCGGCAAGGAATGTTCTTGTAGATGGATACTGGTATGCAATCAGTCCGCTTGTATATGTTTCAGGATCGTAACCTACGAAATCCTTTGCCTTGAATGTATAGATGTTGTCAACAGATACATAGATGCGCATGTTGTCTATCAGCGCTTTTTTCAAAAGTCCTTTAGGCAGTGTATATCCCAGTTGCAGATTCTTTACGCGCAAGAAGTTTCCGCTATACAGAAAACGTGAAGAATGATTATTTTCTCCTGAAGTGTTTCCATATATATACTTTGGAACATCGGTATAACGGTTGTTTTCAGTCCATGCATTCTCATACAGATAAGTTGTTGGAGTAATGTTTCCTTTACTGCCGGCTGATAGATAGGAACGGTTTGAGGCGGCATAGACTTTACCACCCAGACGGTAATTGAAGTCGGCCGAGAAGTCGAAGTTCTTCCATTGTACGCGTGTGCCGAAACCACCATAGGCTTTAGGGTCGGCCGAACCAAGGTAACGTTTAGCACATTCGTTCCAGTTGGTTGTGGTTTCGTCGCCTGTAGCATTTTTATACCACAATGGTGCACCCGTATCCGGGTCTACACCTGCATACTCTACCATATAGAACTGTCTTAACGGGTAACCTTCCTGTTTGATGGTATAAGTATCTTCGATTGGTTTTCCACCAGAAAGCTCAGTGATTCTGTTTTGGTTGAGTGTAACATTGGCGTATGCAGTCCATGTCCAACCTTTGGTTTGCAGGATGGTGCCGTTCAGACCAATTTCTACACCTCGGTTTCTCATCGATCCGATGTTCTGATATACTTCGCTCAAGCCGGTAACCTGAGAAACAGGCAGCTCAAACAGCATGTTGGAAGTAGCCTCGTTGTAGAAATCTACAGTCAGGTTCCATTTCCTGACAAGTGTAATATCCAGTCCGATGTTCAGCTTCTTGCTGGTTTCCCATCCCAGGTCAGGAAGATTCAGTGATTCAGGAACGATACCCGGCGTGCTGTCATAGTTGTAGCCGGCGCTATAGAAACCACGCGCTGCATACCAGTCAATATCCTGATTACCTACCGTTCCGTAGCTTGCACGCAGTGACAGGTTGGTCAAGACCTCATTGTCTTTCAGAAATTCCTCTTCAGAAATACGCCATTTGCCGCCTAAAGACCAGAAGTTACCCCAGCGGTTGTTTTGTCCGAATACAGACGAACCGTCACGACGGAAGCTTACCTGTCCGTAATACTTGCCCTGATAGTCGTAGCTGGCATTCAGAAAGAAAGAAGCCAGACGTGCCTGACGGGTAACATACGACGGATTGCCGTAAGAAGAACCGGCCATATTCAGTTCTCGATACCCTCTCAGCGGGAAATTAATTCCAGCATATTTTTCATTCCAGTAATTCTTCCACTGTGCTTCCTGTCCGAGCATAATGTTCAGATTATGCTTTTCATTGAAAGTATGCATCCAGTTCAACGTATTGGTCCATGTGATGGTGGTGGTATTCGAATTATACTGTGTACCACGTCCGTTGTCGCTGGCCCCCTGATTATTGTACCAGCTCCAGAAATCGTACTGGCGTGTGCCGTACGAGTTGAGGCCTAATGAAGTCTTCAGCACAATACCTTTTCCAAAGTTGATGGCAAAGTACGGGTTCAAGTTGATGGTGGTTGTTTTGGTATTATAGATATCTCCTTCATCCTCGTCGTATACGGCAAGCGGGTTGTACATGATGCCGGTATTATAAGTGCCGTCTTCGTTGTAGAACGGATCAAGAGGAGTGGCTTTCAATGTACCACCAACAAACGGGTTCGAGTAAGAACCTCCGGTTGACTGCGAGAAGGCATCCATGTCGGCCAGCGCGAACGAGGTGTTGAATCCGAAGTTGAACCATTTGTATGATGTTTCCAGATTGAGGCGGGCAGAGTATCGTTTCATACCACTGTTGATGGCTACGCCTTCCTGATTTAGGTAACCTACACTGGCGTAGTAGCGTGTCTTGCCGTTTCCACCGTTGAAACTGAGGTTGTAGTCCTGATAATATCCGGTACGTGTGATGGCATCAATCCAGTCGTAGTTCTGGATGCCGTCCCAGTTGTAATCCGATTTGATTTTTGCCATTGCTGATTCGTAGGTATATTTCTCCGGGTTGCTGTTTACCAGTCCTTGAGCGAACAAATCAGCGGTCTGCTGTGCATTGCAGAAAGAGAAGTTGTTTGGAGCAATGGTTGTGAATCCCTGCTTGATATCCAGGTCGATGTGCATGGCACCTTCCTGTCCCTTTTTGGTCGTGATGACGATGACTCCGTTGGCTGCACGCGAACCGTAGATGGCCGTAGCGTTGGCATCTTTCAATACTGTAATGCTTTCGATATCAGCTGTATTGATGTTGGCCAGCGGGTTGAATGCACGATTGTAGCTCTCTGTTTCTGCATCCGTATCCGAATTCATCGGCATGCCGTCGATGATATAAAGAGGCTGCGTACCCGAGTTCACGGAACTTTCACCTCGGATGTAGACATTAGCCTGAGCACCCGGCATGCTTGTTGAGTTGTTCATCTGTACACCCGGCATGCTTCCTTCCAGTGCTTTCATAAAGTTGGCATCCGTATGTGATTCAAGGGTAGTAGGACTTGCCACGTTGGCGGCTCCTGTGAATGTGCTTTTCTTGGTCACTCCGTAACCGGTTACCACAACTTCATCCAGCACCTCCGTGTCCGATTGCAGTGTTACGCTTAATACCGGCTTGATGTCAAGTTCTCGGCTTTTCATACCGATGAACGAGATAACTACTTTTTTAGCATTTGCCTGTACATTGCCCAACGTGAATTTTCCATCCATGTCGGTAACTGTTCCCGTGTTGGTTCCTTTAATAAGAACGGAAGCTCCCACGATAGGGAGATTGTCTTCTTCTGAGATGACCACTCCTGTCACCGTCGATACCTGTGCCATCGCTATGCTGATGCAGGCAAAGAGACAAGTACAGATTAAAAACAATTTTTTTTCATAAAATCTCTCGTCTTTAAATTAAGTATAACTATTTAGAATTGTAAACAAGAAAGAATTGTCTGCTGCCTTTGTAATGGATGCAAAAAATTCTTTTCGCTTGCTGCGAAGAATATCGATGTCGATATTTTTCAGGTTTTTTGCCTTTGCACCTTTTATAAATATGTATCTACAGTCAGACATTCTTTAAACATCTTTTTATTTCAATTGGAAACTGATAATGATTTATTTCAAACTGTTTTTATTATTTGCTGGCAAAATTATAGATTATTTTTTCATTTTGTATCGTAAATACGACAAAATGTTATTCGGGAAGATGGATTTTTTTTTGATATGATATCTCCTTTCAGCATCTATTGCAATAAAAAAAACAGTCCAGATGGTAGTGATACGAATGTATTTCAGTACTATGGTGATTTTATGCTGATGTACTGCTGTAGGTGAATCGCGGCGGGTAGACTATGAAATTTCGCGGATTTACTGAAAAATTATAGCCTTTTATGGATTATGAAGCCGACAGTCTGCATAATCCATAAAAGGCCGTTCTGAAAAATATCGTTTCCTTTTATGACTTTTTCCGTCTGATGATATATCCTGAAATCAGACTCCATAATACGCCGATTCCGGCAAAAAAGATAAATACCAGCGTGCCCTTTCCCAATACGGTATAGATACGTCCTGTATGAATTTCCTGAGCGAAATTCCACAACGAGATAGGCATTGTTGCCAGATTTTCGGGCATGGGAGCAAAATTACTGCCTTCTTCGTACTCGGTTATGCAGTCTGTCCCATTGAAATCGTCGCTGTAGCCTGTAATAGCATGATTGCCGAAGGGCGGTCCTGCTGTTTCAGAAGCTGTTTCCCCGGTAAAGTAATCGGTTATATGGTTCGAGTTTCTGTTCCAGACAAACATTCCGCTGAAAGAGCCTGTAAGCCAGTCGCCTTGTTTGTCGCGTTGCAGTACGTTTAGTCCCATGACGCTGACGGGAGGGGTTTTGTGAAGCTTCACCGGAATAGCCTGAAGTGATGTCAGCGAATAGAATCCTTCTGAAGTGGAAAGCAGCCAGTCGCCTTGCTGTTCGTCGTAGCGGAGCATCCGCAACTTGTCGTTCCATGCGTTGGAAGAGTCGAGTTGTGTGAAAGGAATAGCAGGCACTTTTCCGTATACTAAGGCCAGAAGTACAGGTGGGCGCAGGCTCCATCCGGTCAGTGCAATGAAGAGTGTCAGCACGATAGTCGTTCTGCCTATTTTGTCGTGCCACGACAGGGATGTCTTCAGCAAGGAAACACTTGTCTTTGCTGAGCGTCCCGCCTGTTTCATCCGACGGATATATTTAGGTAAGATCCAGTAAATGATACCACTCACCGAGAGGATAATCAAAATGATTGCGAGGATATCCATAAGCAGTTTGCCGAAAATGCCAAACAGCTCGCCGCTGTGCAATAGCCAGACAGTACGGAAAAGCGATACCTTCCCGTCGTATCCTTCGGGAGCCTGTAGAGTGAGTTGCCGGAAGTACCGGTATGGGGTTGTGGCATAATACAGATGAGAGCGCCCGATGACAATCAGGCTGTCACCGTGTGTCGTGATATCCGAGATGCGCTCACCTTCCTGGAGAGGTAGGTTGACCGCTTGCCAGCCCGACTGCCGGTTGTAGCGGTAGAGTCCGAACTGACCGGCGGCGAACAAATCTTCTTGGGAAGTGATTGCCATACCCCGTATGTTGCGCCAGTCTACTCCGTGCGGAAATCCACGGTTGAAGTCATCGAATGTGGTTGCCCGGCTGTTCGTCAGAAAAACGCCGGCATTGCCATACAGCAACACGGCACTGTCTTCCTGACAGACACCGGGAGGGCAGGAGCGTGTTCCCCGCAGTAATCCATTGTTCCAGTTATGGTATCGGTAAACTTCGGGCAGCCATCTCCGGCTGATCTGGTAATCAGAAAAAAGCTGTCGGTGGTTCAGGATAATACCTGATACACAAAACAGGATGATAAAGACGGCCATAATCAGTCCGAACCATTTATGATGTTTTCTCCAGGTCGATTTTTTCATTTGCTTGAACTTTTATTGGTTTTAGAACCTCTGCGAAAGTTCTCGGATTCGTCGGGAAGTTGCTGATGCTTTTTGTACAAAAAAATCAGGTTTTGTACAAAAATAAAAATTTTTTGTACGAATTCTCCCGAAAATGTGCCGATGTTTTCCTTGATTTCCGCTCGTGTTTCGGACGTTTTGTCGGCAGGGGTTGCAAAAATCTGCTGCAAAAATATCGGTTCTGGCTGATTCTTGCAAATTCCTTTGACCGACTTTCACAAAGAAGGCAAACAGGGCATCCAAGTTATTAAAGCTCAATCATTCTGCGTAGCTTTGCGCTGTATCTCACTTTTTTGTATTATCTTTGTAGCCGATTAATTTTAAAATAGGTATAGAAAGAAATGATTACAGTTTCAAACGTAGCCGTTCAATTTGGAAAAAGAGTGTTGTATAATGACGTGAACATGAAGTTCACGAATGGTAATATATACGGTATTATCGGTGCCAACGGTGCGGGTAAGTCCACCTTCCTGAAAGTGATTTCGGGAGAGCTTGACCCCACGAAAGGAAGCGTGACACTGGGACCGGGCGAACGTCTTTCGGTCTTGAGTCAGGACCACTTTAAGTTCGATGCGCATACGGTGCTCGATACGGTACTGATGGGACATACGGTGCTGTGGGACATCATGAAACAGCGTGAGGCTCTTTATGCGAAAGAAGATTTTACCGATGAAGACGGCATCAAGGCGGCGGAACTGGAAGAAAAATTTGCTGAGCTGGAAGGCTGGAATGCCGAGAGTGACGCGGCTATCCTGCTGAGCGGACTGGGAATAAAGGAAGACAAGCACTATACACTGATGGGCGACCTGAGTGGTAAGGAGAAGGTGCGTGTGATGCTGGCGCAGGCGTTGTTTGGAAATCCTGACAACTTGTTGCTGGATGAGCCTACCAACGACTTGGATATGGACACGGTAACCTGGTTGGAAGAATATCTTTCCAACTTCGAACATACCGTGCTGGTAGTCAGCCACGACCGTCACTTCCTCGACTCTGTCTGTACCCATACGGTCGACATCGACTTTGGTAAGGTAAATCTCTTTGCTGGTAACTACAGCTTCTGGTACGAATCAAGTCAGTTGGCTCTCCGTCAGCAGCAGAACCAGAAGGCTAAGGCTGAAGAAAAGCGTAAGGAACTGGAAGAGTTTATCCGTCGTTTCTCTGCCAATGTGGCGAAATCGAAGCAGACGACGAGCCGTAAGAAAATGCTGGAAAAACTGAATGTAGACGAAATTAAACCGTCATCACGTAAATATCCGGGCATTATCTTCACTATGGATCGTGAGCCGGGTAACCAGATTTTGGAAGTTTCAGGACTGCGTGCCGAAACGGAAGACGGAACTGTCTTGTTCAACGATGTGAACTTTACCGTGGAGAAGGGGGATAAGATTGTATTCCTGAGCCACGACCCGCGTGCCATGACTGCCTTGTTCGAGATTATCAACGGTAACCGCAAGGCACAGGCAGGACATTATAACTGGGGTGTGACGATTACAACGGCTTATTTGCCGCTCGACAATACAGATTTCTTTAATTGTGACCTGAATCTGGTAGACTGGTTGAGCCAGTATGGTCAGGGTAACGAGGTAGAGATGAAAGGATTCCTGGGACGTATGTTGTTCTCGGGTGAGGAAGTCATGAAGAAGGTGAATGTGCTTTCGGGAGGTGAGAAGATGCGTTGTATGATTGCCCGCATGCAGCTTCGCAATGCCAACTGCTTGATTCTGGATACGCCGACCAACCATTTGGATTTGGAATCTATTCAGGCATTCAACAATAACCTGAAGACATACAAGGGTAACGTGCTCTTCTCGTCACACGACCATGAGTTCATCGAAACCGTGGCAAACCGTATCATCGAGCTGACTCCGAACGGTATCATCGACAAGATGATGGAATATGATGAATACATCACTTCCGATCATATCAAGGAAATGCGTGCTCGTATGTATGGTACAAATAAATAAACAAGTGATTCTCTAAATAGAAAACGGAGAAACGAAATCGCGGGTGATTCTGTTTCTCCGTTTTTATTTGGGCTTTCCTCGGAACCGAAACCTGTCCGGTGGAAAATCTTTGGAAAAGTAGTGTGTCTGCAAACGAAAAAACTATCCTTTCAAGTATTCACTTCCAAAGGAAAGCGGAAGCAAATCCTTAGTTCCTTCCAGCACATAAATGTCGTTTTTGCTGTACAGCAAGATTCGCATGGGATGACGGAAACGCTGTTCGGTTTCCAGAAGTACCTGACGGCAGGCACCACATGGCGGGATAGGCGACTCCAGAAAATCGGATTCATTGCGTGCGGCAATGGCAAGCGTGTCTACCGGCTGGTCGGGATACTGAGAATTGGCATAGAAAAGCGTGGTACGTTCGGCACATGTTCCCGACGGATAGGCTGCATTTTCCTGGTTGGTTCCGGTTACGATGACCCCGTTTGCCAGCAAGGCTGCTGCACCTACCGAGAAACGTGAGTAAGGAGCGTAGCTTCGTGCTGTAGCTTCCTTGGCTGCATCTATCAGCTTACGGTCTTTTTCATCCAGTTCTTCGTAGCGTAAGGCACGGATGTTTATTTCAATCTTTATTTCTTTCATATAGGTGAATATTAAAGTTCATACGAATGTAGGGAAAAAAAGGGAGATTTCCTATCATCTGTGGTATTATTCATGTAAATAGTTTATCTTTGCCCTGCTTTAATTTAAATGAAAAGAAAAATGAAACTTTCTCATTGGTTGATATTTATGTGTCTGATGTGTATCATTGTTCCCATGTCGGCACAGAAACGCAACAAGGCATACGAAGACTATATACATAAGTATCGGAGTGTTGCGGTAGACGAAATGAAACATTATCGAATTCCGGCGAGTATCACGCTGGCACAAGGGTTGCTGGAGTCGGGTGCCGGAAAAAGTGAGCTGGCAAGAAAATCGAACAATCACTTTGGTATCAAGTGTGGAGGCTCGTGGGACGGACGTTCCGTGCGTCACGACGATGATGCACGCAATGAGTGTTTCCGTGCTTACAAACATCCGAAAGAATCTTATCGTGACCATTCTAAATTTTTACGCTCTGGGGCTCGTTATGCTTTTCTGTTTCGTCTGAAAATAACCGATTATAAAGGTTGGGCAAGGGGACTGAAAAAGGCGGGTTATGCCACCGACCCGCAATATGCCAACCGCCTGATTAATATCATTGAACTATATGATCTGGATAAATACGACCAGAAGGGGGGACTGGAATGGGCGGAAGAATTTCCGAATCCTCACCAGCCTTATCTGGCCAACGAGCTGCTTTACGTCGTAGCTCGTCGCGGAGATACGTTCAAGTCACTGGGTAAGGAGTTTGATATCAGTCAGCGTAAACTGCGTAAATACAATGAACTGCCTAAAGATTATGTCTTCCGTGGAGGAGAAATCGTATATCTGGAGCAGAAACGTCGTCGGGCTACCAAAGATCATATTGCGTATGTGGTACGCAGCGGTGATTCGATGTACAGCATTGCGCAGAAGTTTGGTGTACGACTGGAGCGTTTGTATAAGATGAACAACATGGATCCGGATGCTCCGGCACCGAAAGTGGGTGATATTCTGCGTCTGCGCTGATTAATTGCAGACTGCAATTGAGTATACGGAAAAGCCCTGTCAAAACTCACATCAAGCAGAGTTTTGACAGGGCTTTTAGTTTGAATTGATATGAATATCGCTGTTGTTACTTGCTGAACTCTTTATGGAATTCTACTACAGCTTCTATACCTTTGCGGAAGATGTCGAGTGAGAAATTTTCGTTGGGTGAGTGAATGGCGTCACTTTCCAGACCGAATCCCATCAGGACCGTCTTGATTCCTAAAATCTGCTCGAAGTCGCTGATGATAGGAATGCTTCCTCCGCGTCGAACTGCCAGAGGTTTCTTTCCGAATGCTTTGGTAAATCCTTTTTCTGCTGCCTGATAGGCCGGGAGAGAAATCGGGCATACATAACCTTCGCCGCCGTGCATAGGTGTAACCTTGACTTGTACGTAATCGGGAGCGATGCTGTTGATGTAATCTACGAACAGCTTTGAAATGACTTCATGGTTCTGGTGAGGTACCAGACGACAGGAAACTTTGGCATACGCCTTCGAAGGCAGGACGGTCTTGGAGCCTTCTCCCGTATAGCCTCCCCATATTCCGCAGACATCGAACGACGGACGGCAACTGTTGCGCTCCAGTGTGGAATAACCTTTTTCACCTTTCAGCGCCTTTACGCCGATAGCTTCCATGTATTTCTTCTCATCAAAAGGAATATGGGCTATCATGTCACGTTCGGCAGCGGGCACTTCTTCCACGTCGTCGTAGAAGTGAGGAATCGTAATCCGACCGTCGGCATCAATAACTTGTGCAAGCATGCCGCACAGGGTGTTGATGGGATTGGCAACGGCTCCACCAAAGTGTCCGGAATGCAGGTCACGGTTCGGACCGGTCACTTCGATTTCCCAGTAAGCCAGTCCGCGCAGTCCGGTTGTCAGTGAAGGCAGATCAGCCCCCAGCATGCTTGTGTCTGAAACGAGGATGACGTCGGCTTTCAGCAATTCCTTGTGCTCTTTCAGGAAAGCATTCAGGCTGGGGGAACCGATTTCCTCTTCTCCTTCGAAAATGAATTTCACGTTGTGTTTCAGTAATCCTTCTTTGACTACATATTCGAATGCCTTTGCCTGAATCATTGCCTGTCCTTTATCGTCATCGGCTCCACGTGCCCAGATACGTCCGTCGCGAACTTCAGGTTCAAAAGGTTGGCTTTTCCATAGTTCGAGCGGTTCGGCAGGCATGACATCGTAGTGAGCATAAATCAGTACGGTGGGCGCATCGGGGCTGACACGCTTTTCGGCATATACCAGCGGATTGCCTTGCGAGGGCATAATCATCGCTTCGTCTGCTCCTGCTTCCAGCAACAACTGGCGCCAGCGTTCGGCACAGGCCAGCATGTCATCCTTGTGTTGAGGCAAGGCACTGATGCTGGGTATACGAATCAGGCTGAAGAGTTCGTCCAGAAAGCGAGATTCGTTTTCTTTGATGTATTGTTTTATTTCCATGATGATTATAATTTTGAGGCTTTGTTAAGTAAATAATAATCGAGCAGCGTCATGGCAGCCATCGCTTCCACGATGGGGACCGCACGGGGCAGTACGCAGGGGTCGTGTCGTCCACGGGCTTTCAGGATGGTTTCATTACCGTGGATGTCTACTGTAGGCTGTTCCATGAGTACCGTTGCCACGGGTTTGAAGGCTACGCGGAAGTAAATATCCTGTCCGTTGCTGATACCTCCCTGAATACCTCCTGAGCGGTTGGTGCGGAAGCCTATTTTTCCGTTGTCGTTGTAGAAGATATCGTTCTGCTGACTTCCTTTCAGTTCCATGTTGCTGAAGCCTTGTCCGTACTCAAATCCCTTTACGGCATTGATGCTCAGCATGGCATTTCCTAAGGCGGCATGCAGCTTTCCGAATACCGGTTGCCCAAGTCCGACGGGACATCCCTTGATAACGCAGCTTATTACTCCGCCGATGGTATCACCTTCTCCCTTGATGCGGAAAATAAAGTCGGCCATCTGGCGTGCCAGTTCCTGGTCGGGACAGCGCACCGGATTGTCTTCTATCGTCGTCAAGTCGTATGCCGTATAGTCTTTATCCAGCTTATACGGACCCACTTGCGAGGTAAATGCCGTGATACTGATGCCCAGTTGGCGCAAAGCAAGCTTGGCCAATGCTCCGGCTACCACACGGGCTATCGTTTCTCGTGCGGAGGAACGTCCGCCGCCCCGATGATCGCGTATTCCATATTTCTGGGTATAAGTATAATCTGCGTGCGAAGGACGGTAAACATCCTTCATATTGTCGTAATCGTTCGAGTGCTGGTTAGTATTCCATACAGCAAAGCCGATGGGACAGCCTGTTGACACTCCGTCGTAGATGCCTGAAAGGAATTCCACTTCGTCGGCTTCCTTGCGTGCGGTTGTGATGGCCGATTGTCCCGGACGTCGGCGGCTCAACTCTTGCTGAATGAACTCCATGTCGATGGCGATGCCCGCCGGAAATCCGTCAATCACCCCACCTATCGCTTTTCCGTGCGACTCACCGAAGCTGGTCAGACGGAATATGTTTCCAAAAGTATTGTTGTACATAGACTTTTTAATGTTCGTTTTTTAGTTAGAATTTGCTTCCTGCTCCTCCACCGCCGAAGCTTCCTCCACCGAAAGAGCCGCCACCAAAGCCTCCTCCGCCGCCACTTCCTCCGAAGCCTCCTCCGAAGAACGGTCCGCCAAGGAAAGGACCTCCGTTGCCTCCACGGTGATGGAAGTCGTCTTCGTCGCGTTTCTGGCGTTGCCGGCGGACCACATGTCCGCAGTTGGTGCACTGTAATACGATTTCTTCCGTACGGATGCCGTTGATGCGTGAAACTGTACGTACGGAGAGCTGGCGAAGTGTATGCTTATGGCACAACGGACATTTTTTGCGCTGGCGTACGCTGAACCATAAAAGTGCAGGGACGATGATGAAGCAGCATATCAGAATAATGAGAAGCAAGTAGCCGCTTTCTTCTTCCTGTCGGGGAACGGGAGGTTCTCCTGTTCCATCCAGTTGCCGGCTGACAGCCTGTATGCCTGCCAGCATGCCGGCATCCCAGTTGCCTTCTCCCAGATACTTGTTCATGTATCTCACTTGTATCTGTTTGCAGACTGCATCGGGGAGGACACCTTCCAGCCCATATCCTGTCGCGAACTGAATGCATCGTTCTTCCGTAACCAGTAATATAACCAGGCCGTTGTCTTTTTCTTTTTCGCCGACGCCGTTCTGCTTCCCAAGTTGATAAGCAAATTCAAAACAGTCGCCTCCGTCTATTTGTTTGACAGCTACTACGAGAGTCTGTACACCCGTACGCTGTTCCAGGGCAAAAAGGGTTGTGTCCATGGCAGCTACGGCACCGGCACTCAGTATTCCGTCAGGGTTGCTGACGTAACGGGTATGGTTCTGCAGGTGAACCATGGGAATTTCTTCTACCTTATAGGCGTGCGATTGTGCCCCGATTGTGATAACGAAGCAGCAAAGCAGCAGTGCGAGTGATATGATTCTTCTCATTCTTGTCAGAATTTAACTTCCGGAGCTTTTTCGGTACCTTCCTGGGCTTCGAAGTAAGGACGTTTTTCGAATCCGAACATGCCGGCAAAGATATTTTTCGGGAAGCGGCGGATGGATGTATTGTATTCGCGTGCCACATCGTTGAAGTTCCGGCGTTCCACGCTGATACGGTTCTCTGTTCCTTCCAACTGTGCCTGAAGTGTCTGGAAATTCTCGTTAGCTTTCAGTTCCGGATAATTCTCTGTTACGGCAAGCAGACGGCTTAATGCACTACCCACTTCGCCTTGCGCACGCTGGTATGCCTCCATCTTTTCAGGAGTCAGGTCGTCGATGCTGACTGTTGTCTGTGTCGCTTTTGCACGCGCTGACACAACGGCGTCGAATGTTTCCTTTTCGTGTGCGGCATATCCTTTGACGGTATTGACCAGATTCGGTATCAGGTCGGCACGGCGCTGGTATTGGTTTTCCACATTACTCCAAGCTGTACCTACAGCTTCTTCCTGCGATACCATTGAGTTATACGAAGAAACTCCGTAAACGGCAATAACTGCTATTACGGCAATAATGATAATCCATGTTTTTTTCATAAATGTAATGTTGTATTTGGTTTCAGTTACAAACATACATAAAATAACCCGTAAAAACGAACACCTTATTGAAAAATCGTTATCGGGTGAACAAAAGGACACTTAAAAGGGTTATATAGATTTAAACCTGTTTGATTTTTTGAAGGAAGTAGGGCGTATGTTCCTTTTTTTACTTGTTGGAGCGTCATTTTTTCGCATTTATTCGTTATGCGGACGACTTTTTGGGGAGCATCGGTGAAAGATGTTTCGGGTAAAATGCTTGCAAATAGGGACAAAAAGAGGCTTTACGCAGGTTGTGGTTATTGACTTATTTTCTTTTTATTGTATAGAGTATATGAATTTGAAATTGGCTTATTCTTTAATGATTGCGGGAGCAATACTATGCCTGCCGGCATGTAAGAAAGATCCGGTTGTGGAGAAACACAAACAGACCTCAACATCTTCGTCTGATAATAATTCGGGCGAAAATAACGGACAACAGCCTTCATCGCCGGATAAGGATGCTGTTCTTACACGTATAGAGGTTGTAAATCCTCCTGTTCAAACGACATATTTGCTTCGTTCCGAAGTGTCTGTCAATCTGGAAGGGCTGGTGGTAGAAGGAATATACAGTAATGGAGAACGGAAGAAGCTGGACATTACGTCAGAGAGTCTTTCCGGATTTTCTACGGAAAAGGCAATAGAGCAGCTTCCGGTCATTATTACCGTGGAAGAGAAGCAGACTTCCTTTATGGTGAAGGTTATCGATTACGTGATAAACAACGGCGTTCTTACTGAAGTTCTGGAAAAACAGGGAGAGGTTTACCGGGTTCCTGCAGAAGCGAAGGTCATCAGTCCGACAGCTTTTGCCGCTTCTACGTTCGATAAAATAATTCTTTCGGAGGGAGTGGAAGAGATTCAAGCCGATGCCTTTACAGGAAACTCAGTAAAGGAGGTCGTCTTTCCGAAAAGTCTGAAGACACTGGGTGAATATTGTTTTTACGGTTGTCGTAACCTGAGTCGGGTTGATTTGTCGGATACGCAGGTACAGATTATCCCTAAGCGGGCATTTTCGGAAGTCGGTGCCGAAGAAATCAAGTTGCCGGTTACGCTTCGTGAGATAAGCAGTCAGGCATTTTTGCATACCGACCGCTTACATTCGATGACCTTTCCTGAAGATTTGAAAACGATAGGTGTTGAGGCATTCCGTGAGTCGGGAGTGGAGAGTGTTACTTTGCCCGATAATTTAAATTTGTTGGAGGAGCGTGCGTTTTATTTGTGTCAGAATTTGCGTGAAGTACGTAGCTCTGGAAATGGTAGTCGGGAAACGGCTGGAGTCATAAAGGGTGGTGTGTTTCAGTATTGTCCGAAACTTACTTTGATTGAATTTCCAGAAAGTATTGAGTCGATAGGACAGACACTTTTTTCTGGCGTAGTAAATCTCGATGCTATTACATTGGGAAAGAATCTCAAGAAAATGGCTTTTAATGCGTTAGGCAATAGTACAGTGAAACTTTTGGCAGTAAAAACAGCAACTCCGCCCTCCTTACAGACTTATGCTCTCCCTCAGCAAGTTGATCGTGTGTCAGTTCCAAAAGGAACGTTGGAGCTGTTCCGTCAGCCTCTTGGTAATGTAAGTCTTCGTTCCAGTTGGGGAATATTAGCGACTAAGATGGAAGAGTTTTAGTCGTTTGGATAGGAAATGTAGAGAAGGCAACGGACATATTGGTTCAGAATGCTGAAATGTTTTCTTGGAAACAATGGCGTATTGTACAGATAAACTGTTGCCTTTCTTAGATTTTTTCTTGTTGATGTGCGGCAAATATCAGAGCGGATTTACTAACAGGACAGGTGTTTATAGTTCTGCTATAGGAAAATGACTTTCGGATATCAAGGTATATATTTCCCTGTAAAGCTTTTTATGCGGGCAGTATATTCTTCCGGATACCGGAAATAGGAGTTGGCGTGATCTACACCCGGAGCTATCCAGAGTTCTTTGGGAGCAGGTTTGGCATCGTATAGCTGATAGACCATGTAAGTCGGCACAAAATCATCTTGATCTCCATGAATGAAAAGCATCGGTTTCCGGCATTTTGCAACTTGTCTGATGGCGGAAGCTTCCTTGAAATTCCATCCGTTCTGCCATTCGCATAACCAACTGGCTGTATAAAGCAGTGGAAAGGCGGGGAGTCCGAACTGCTCTTTAAGTTCTTTCTTAAACTGTTCCCATACACTGGTATACCCGCAGTCCTCAACAAAGCACCGAATGTATGCTGGAAGAGTTTCACCGGAAACCATCATGGTTGTAGCAGCTCCCATTGAAATGCCGTGTACAACAGCCTGCAAGGAATCGCCGAAAAGTGAGGGGGCAACGTTAATCCATTGCATAACGTCTTTACGATCCAACCATCCCATCTGGATTGCATCACCTTCTGTCAGGCCGGTGTACCGTAAATCGGGCAGCAGGATGTTGTAATCCAGTGAATGGTTATAAAGGTATCCGATGTGAAACATGCGTATTGCATTGTCCGTATATCCATGTACAATGACAGCAGTATGCGAAGTCGGTCGCATAGCTCTTACATAAAAAGCGTGCATGCGTATGCCATCGCTGGCGGTAATAAACGTATCGCGCAGCGCCTTATGCTCTTGAAGGCTGTCCAGCCACGGATTTATCTGAGGATATTTTTCTCTCATAAAAGTCAGTGAGCCTTCCATGTCTTTTCCTCTGTTTTCCGGACGCAGGGAGTAATCTACCATATACCAGCTTCCTTCGGCGAGAATACCGGCCAAAAGTAATAATACGATTCCGATAACAATGGCAATTCGCTTCTTCATGTGATGTAAAGGATTTGTGCAGTCCTCGTAAGAGGTGCAGATAAATTTACTTATTCCAGATATCCCATGCTCCGAAGGCTTGCAGCAAAAGCATTTCAAGTCCGTTTTTTACCACGGCTCCGTGTTCACTTCCTTTTCTCATGAACAGCGTGGTATCTGGATTGTACAATAAATCGTAAAGCAGGTGTCTTGGAGTAAGACATTCATAAGGTATATCAGGACATTTATCGGCTTGTGGATACATACCGACAGGCGTACAGTTTACAATGACTTTATATTCGTCCATCAGGGCAGGCGTCAGCTCGTCGTACGTAATGGTATGGTCATTATGAGTACTTCGTGATACAAACAGCGTTTCCAGACCTAATTGCTTCAACCCGTAATTGATTGCTTTCGAAGCTCCTCCCGTACCTAAAATGAGTGCCTTGGTATGATAGGATTCCAGTAAGGATTCGATGGAACGTGTGAATCCGATGACATCGGAGTTATGTCCAATTAATTTAAGCTTGCCTTTGTTGCGTTCGAATTTGATAACGTTTACCGCTCCGATGGCAGCAGCGTCGGGTGCTACTTCATTCAGATAAGGGATAACCTTTTCTTTATAAGGAATTGTTACGTTTAACCCTTCCAGCGTAGGATTGGCCGCGATAATTCGTGGAAAATCCTCTATGGTAGGAATTTCAAAATTAACGTACTCCGCATCGATATTCTCCGACTGAAACTTTTCGTTGAAGAAGTTTCTGGAGAAAGAATGTCCGAGCGGGTAGCCTATCAAACCGAATTTTTTCATAAAAGCAATATTTGAAGTTCAGATTATTTTGTAGCAAAGTAGAGTGTGCAGATGCCTAAAGTCAGTCGGCGAAAAGACACTTGGCTAAATCCAGCTTTACGGATAATACCTTGCATGACTTCGCCTTGCGGAAAAGCCTTGATAGACTGAGGAAGATAAGTATAGGCACTGCGGTCTTTCGAAAAGAGTTTTCCCAGGGTAGGTATTACCATTTTGGAATAGACTGCATATAATTGCTTCATGGGGAACCACTCAGGTTCGGATAATTCCAAAATTACAAGATGTCCTCCCGGTACTAATACGCGATACATTTCCTGCAAGCCTTTATCCAGATTCTCAAAATTGCGAACTCCGAACGCTACAGTGATGGCGTCGAAACGCTGGTCGGGGAAGGAAAGAGCTGTGCAGTCTTCTTTGGCAAAGGTAATGTGTTCGGAGAATCCGGCTTGTTTTACCTTTTCACGTCCTATGTTCATCATTCCCTCAGAAATGTCAGTTCCTATCAGTTCCTGCGGGCGAAGTGTGCCGAATGCCTGCAGAGCAAAGTCACCTGTACCGGTTGCAACGTCCATGATATGCTGTGGACGATATGGTTTCAGGCAGTGAATAGCCTTGCGTCTCCAGCTTTTGTCTATTCCCCATGAGAGTACATGGTTCAGATTGTCGTAGGCAGGAGCAATATTGTCGAACATCTTCTCTACTTGTACAGCTTTGCTTTCGTTCTCGTTGTAGGGCTTTATTTCTTCTTGTGGGTAATGAGGCATAAGATAAAAAATGAAAGATTAAGTATGAAAAAACGAAGAATGAAGAATTGTGAGGAATAAAAAACATCCTCACTTTCAATTCTTCATTCCTCATTCAGATTTATCCTAAATATTCAGTAACGTTCTTTTCGATACGTTCTGCCAGGTGATCTGTGTCTGCTTTGACGAAAGTTTCACCTGTGATGTGCTCGTACAGTTCGATATAGCGGTCGCTGATGGAAGCAACGATTGCAGGAGTCATTTCAGGAACAGTCTGTCCTTCTTTACCCTGGAAGCCGTTTGCCATCAACCATTCACGAACAAATTCCTTAGACAATTGCTTTTGAGGTTCGCCGTTTTCAAAACGATCCTGATAACCTTCTAAGTAGAAATAGCGGCTTGAATCGGGAGTATGGATTTCGTCCATCAGGTAAATTTCACCATTGTGCTTACCAAATTCATATTTTGTATCGACAAGTATCAGGCCACGTTCTGCTGCCATCTGTGTTCCGCGTTCGAACAAAGCCAAAGTGTAGCGTTCCAGTGTTTCATATTCTTCGGGTGTAGCCAGACCTCTTGCCAGAATTTCTTCTTTAGAGATGTCTTCATCGTGCATACCCATTTCGGCTTTTGTAGTCGGAGTAATGATAGGATGAGGGAATTTTTCGTTTTCACGCATGCCTTCGGGAAGGCGAACGCCGCAGATTTCGCGGATACCGCTGTTGTATGCACGCCATGCACTTCCACACAAATAGCCACGTACAATCATTTCTACAGGGAAACCTTTACACATAACTCCTACGGTTACCATCGGGTCGGGAGTAGCCAGTTTCCAGTTAGGGCAGATATCTGTAGTAGCATCGAGGAATTTTGCTGCAATCTGGTTCAGCATTTGTCCTTTGTAAGGGATACCTTCGGGTAATACGACATCGAATGCAGAAATACGGTCGGTAGCAACCATTACTAATTTTTCATCGTTGATGTTATAAACATCGCGCACTTTGCCATGGTATACACTTTTCTGTCCCGGAAAGTGATAGTCTGTTTTAGTTAAAGCTTTACTCATTTTCTTTATGTATTTAGTAATGAATGATGTTTCTTTTTATTAAGGTATAAGTTTTTGTCTTATTCTTCTGTTTTCTTGTTTGGAACCTTTTCCGCATTTTTTGCGGCTTTTGTCTTTTCTTCAAACTTCTCGTACGCTTCGACAATACGAGTTACCAGTTTGTGGCGGACAATATCTTTTTTGTTCAGTTCAACAAAACTGATTCCTTTTACTCCTTTCAGAATACGGAGAGCTTGTATCAATCCTGATGTTTGTGATGAGGGAAGGTCTATCTGAGTCATATCTCCCGTAACAATCATTTTGGTATTTGTACCCATACGGGTCAGAAACATTTTTATCTGTTGGGTTGTGGTGTTCTGTGCCTCATCCAGAATGACAATTGCATCGTTCAGTGTACGTCCGCGCATAAAGGCAAGAGGAGCAATCTGTATGATATTCAGTTCCATGTATTCCTTTAATTTTGCAGCGGGAATCATGTCTTGAAGTGCATCGTATAATGGTTGCAGGTAAGGATCGATTTTATCTTTCATATCTCCGGGCAGGAAACCCAGCTTTTCTCCCGCTTCCACAGCCGGACGGCTTAATATGATTTTCTTGATTTCTTTATTCTTTAATGCCCGGACAGCCAGCGCGATTGCCGTATATGTCTTTCCCGATCCTGCCGGTCCAATAGCAAAAATCATGTCATTCTTGTCGAATTCTTTCACAAGTTTCAACTGATTGGTGCTTCGCGGAGTGATGGGTTTGCCGGTAACACTATATACTATTACGTCGCCCGTCTTTTCGATTGGCGGTTTGTTACCTTTTATGATATCCAGAATGGCTTCCTCGTTCAGTGAATTATAGCGTGCGCAGTGTTGTTCCAGAGCTAAGATAGCCTCTTCGAATGCACACATTTCCTCTTCGTCCCCCATTACTTTAATGACATTACCTCGTGCTACAATACGAAGTTTAGGGAACAAAGCCTTGATCATTTGCATGTTGGCGTTGTTTACGCCATAGAAAATAACCGGATCAATATCCTCTAATACAATATGTTTTTCGATCATTCAGTTTGTTTTGATACGCTCGTTAGTCTTATTTCTTCTGCAAATTTAATCATTCCTTTTTATCTGTACACGATATAGGATAAATTAATTTTAGCTTTTCATCAGGCAATTTGTCGACTGTTTTGCTTGAATTTTTAAAAGGAAGTATCCTTCTTCTCTGTTTTCGCCAATATTTTTTATCTTTGCAGCTCTTAATTATATTATCGAGAGAAAGATTTGACAGTAAATATGAAAAGACTGACAGGAATAGCATGGGCGATTACTTTGGGCGCGGCTGCTGTATTGGGCGGCTGTAAGCAGGAAGACAAGTCTATTAAACTAAA
The DNA here is from genome assembly GCF_057861905.1 of Phocaeicola sp. NCBI lineage: Bacteria > Pseudomonadati > Bacteroidota > Bacteroidia > Bacteroidales > Bacteroidaceae > Phocaeicola > Phocaeicola sp. The sequence goes on from NZ_DBMACV010000016.1 coordinate 21,267, forward strand.
TAATCCGCACAATATTCGTGGGGTAGTAAGCTACAAGAGAAGTTTTGGTGATTTGAATGACGTTCAGCTGGCGGTAGCACGCCGCATAGGGATACGTCCAATCTCATCGCGGGAGGCTGCCGTAAACTTAGACGGTGATTTGAAAGAAATCGTTTCGGGCGAGCACTACGATGTGGATTCTCTTACTCACTCTATCCCGTTCCTTGTACCCCGTGCTGCTGCTTTGCTTGATACCATTGGAATAAATTTTCTGGACTCGCTGGAGAACAAGGGCTTGAATCCTAATAAGGTTATCGTGACATCTGTATTGCGTACGAAAGATGACGTTAAAAAACTTCGTCGTACAAATGGAAATGCTTCACTGAATTCCTGCCATTTTTATGGAACGACCTTTGATGTAAGCTGGAAACGTTTTACGAAAGTGGAAGATCCTGATGGGCGTCCGATGCAGGATGTCGGAGCTGATACATTGAAGTTGGTGCTTTCGGAAGTCTTGCGCGACTTGCGTGAGGCAGAACGTTGCTATGTGAAGTATGAATTAAAGCAAGGATGTTTCCATATAACGACCAGATAGTGAATATATGTTCAGATATTTTATTTATTTAGCCTACGACGGAACAAATTATCATGGCTGGCAGGTTCAGCCTAATGGTGCCAGTGTACAGGAAACCCTTACTCGTGCATTGACAACTTTTCTGCGTGATGATGCCATCGAAGTAACAGGGGCGGGAAGAACGGATGCAGGAGTACATGCCCGTTTGATGGTTGCCCATTTTGATATCGGCTGGATGCTTGACTGTGATGTTGTGACCGATAAGCTGAACCGGTTGCTTCCGCCAGATATATCGGTTTATGAGGTTAGGAGAGTCATGCAGGATGCACATGCTCGTTTCGATGCAACTTATCGTACTTACAAATACTATATTACTACCCGTAAGGACCCTTTTATCCGGCGTTATGCATGGAGAGTGTTTCAACAGCTGGATTTTGACAAGATGAACGAAGCGGCGCAAACTTTGTTTGACTATACCGATTTTACCAGCTTCAGCAAGTTGCATACAGATGTAAAGACAAACAATTGCCGTATTATGCATGCTCGCTGGGAGCAAGCCGAACCTTATGAGTGGGTGTTTACCATTCAGGCCGACCGCTTTCTGCGGAATATGGTTCGTGCGATAGTCGGTACATTGGTAGAAGTTGGGCGTGGTAAACTTACGGTAGAAGGTTTCCGTAAGGTAATAGAAGAGAAAAACCGTTGCAGTGCAGGTACGTCTGTACCGGGCAATGCCCTGTTTCTTGTCGATATAGGCTATCCTGATGAATTGTTTCTAAACGTCTGATCAGTTTTTTTCTGTCAGGTATTTCCAGTATCGTACAGGCATGTCTTTCTTGTGCTTTACAGGATTTAATCTTTCTTTGATGCAGATTGATTTAAAATAGCTTTTCCAGAGTGTCTGGAAGAGCTTTTCGTCTTTATCCAATAACTTATCGTCCAGCTTCCCTGTCAGTAAATGAGTTTGAAAAGGATTGGTAAACGTTATTTCGTCGACCTCTTTTCCGTTGTAATAATAGCCATATTTTCTCTTAATGTCGTAGATAAGCCATTGCTGATCGGCAAATCTGTCACGAAAATGATTAATCGTCAATGGGAAAACATCATATAGAGGTTCCATGGCTCCATAATAAATACCTTCGGCTGTCTTCTGAAAACGCATAAACTGCAGGATACGATATCGTTCGTCGGCAACTTTTTTCCCTAATTTTGTAACTGCAAGTATATCGGCATCAGTGAAATTTGTTTCTATAGACTGTGATGAGTTGGTTATTTTCCGTATGTAGCGGAATAATAACATAGCCACGTCTGGTGCTTCGGACAGCCAGCAATAAGTTAAGTTGGTCAATGCTCCTTTTGATAATTTTCTGACGAGTGATTTCCATACTCGCTCTGCCTTTTCGTAATCGGTAAGTACGATATAGGTTTCATCGTAAAAAAGAGGAAGAGGTTCTCCGATTTTTAGAATAGAGTCGGGAAACGACTTACGGCTGTATGCGTCAAATACAGCCGTAAGCAGTCCCTCAAAAGTCTGGTCATATTGGAATATGGTCATGACAATCGGGTGAGATAATTATTTTACATCTTCCAGAATGATAGAATAACCGGCTTCAAAGCTCTTGCCCGGAGCAAGGTGTTGCATCCATTCTCTGTCTTTGAATTCGCCTTCGTAGCCTACAGTATCACAACGTCCGTACCATGGCTCGATGCAGACAAAAGGAACATTGGGGTGAGCGGCGCTTGGAGACCATATTGCTACCAGCGGACTATTGAATTCCAGACTGATGTATGGCTGCTGCTGTTTATCAAGGAGTGTGATTTTTTTCAGCTGGCTGTTGTCGAACATATAGGTATCACATGCAAAAGTATCACGTGTTAGCTCCATCAGACCGTCGTGCAGTGTAAGAGTACGATGTTCGGGCAATACACATCCCTTTTCGGCCGGTGATATATATTCCAGCTTTTGAATCTTTTTTCCGAAATCAAGAAATCCTCTTTCATTGGTTTCAGTATTCAGGTCACGGTAGTAAAATGCCGGATGTGCACCTATCTGGAAGTGCATTTCCTTGGTACCTGTATTCTGTACACTCCACATTACTTCTATACGATTGCCTTTCAGGCGATATCCCACTTCGAGAACAAAGGGAAACGGATAGAGCTTCAGGGTTTCTTCGTTGCTTTCCAGTGTATAAATAGCGGCATTTTTCTCTTCATAGGTCAGCTGAAAATCCATATCGCGGGCAAAACCATGCTGCCCAAGTGAATATGTTTTTCCTTCATGACGGTAAGTATTGTTCCATACCCTTCCTACGATAGGAAACAAAACCGGAGAGTGCCGTCCCCAGAACTGAGGGTCTGCCTGCCATAGATATTCGGTTTCGTTTGCACAGATACTGATTAACTCTGCTCCATGATCAGCGATTTGAATACTGATTTTATCATTCGATAATTCTTTCATAAGTTTATGTTTTTGTTGTCTATTTACAATAGTTGTGATGTATGTCGGTAATCCAACAGTTAAATGAGGTTAGATACACCATTCAAAAATAGTAATTTTATAAGTCGATAGCTATAAATTTTGAACTTATTTTTGTCTGCTGTCTTTTTTTACATACATTTGTCAAGCTATTAAAACCTTAAGAGAGAATATGGCGTGTAAATTACACCTTATATTATATAGTTGTATTGTTGTTTTATGTACGTGCTGTTTTCATGATAAGGATGGGAAAGCACACTCTGTCGGTGCAGAAGTACGGATGATTGAGCAATTGGATTCATTGCTGGAAGCTGATCCGACAAGGGCATTGTCGAGGATGGATAGCCTGTTGCCCCATTTGACTGACAGTGTCTTATATTATCGTGGCATTGTTTTCAAGGCAAAAGCCTATATGCTGATGTCGCAACCCGACCATGCAGACCGCATGTTGAAAATGGCAGGACGCTTTTGTCAGGCTTCTAAACAGGATAAAGATGTGCTGGCTTTGCAGGCATCGGTATATAATATGGAGGGAAACCAGCTGGCACGTCAGACCAAATTCGATTCAGCTCGTGTAAAATTTCTGAAAGCATATCATTTATATACAGAAAATGGCGGAGGTATAAGGCGTTTCAATATCATGTTGAATCTGGCAGATGCATATCTTCGCGAAGGATATTACGATAAGGCTTCTTTATGGTACCATAATTCACTGGCATTTGCCGACTCTTTACGGTTGCCCGAAACGCAACGCTTTTCTGCATATTATGGGCTTGGGCAGGTTTATATGGAACTTCGTGACTTTACACAGTGCGACGCTTATTACGACCGTGCCGGCAAGTTTTTTGAAAGCATGAAGCCTTTTGAAAAACACATCTATCTCAACAATCGGGGCAATTCGTATTATTTCCGTCAGGATTACAAAACCGCACTGAAATACTTTCGCCGGTCGTTGGCTTATGTTTCTTTACATCCGGAAATGGAATATGAACGTAATCTGACAATGGTGAATATGGGGGAAGTTTTTCTGCTGATGAACCAGACCGATTCGGCTTCTTACTACTTGTCACGGTGCTATAAATTTTTCCAGAAAGTAGACAATAACAGTGCGTTGTACTATATCGACACCCAGCTTATCGAGCTGGCACTGAAGGAAGGCAATCTGCCTTTGGCAAGAAAACGGCTGGATGAGGCTGTCGTTCCTCGTTTTGTGGAACCGAATATGGTGCATATTCGTAACCGTTATCTGCAGCATTATTTTGAAGAAAGTAAGGATTTCCGTCAGGCCTATTACTATCAACGTGAAAATAGCCGGATTGATGATTCCATCCGAAGCGAACGTATTAAAATGCGGGCACAGGAAGCTGCCCTCAGGTTTCAGCGCGACAGTACACTGATGCATAAAGAAATACTTATCCAACAGGCGGAAAATAAAGTGCTTCTTTTGCATGAATGGCTGTATGTAGGCGGACTGATTATATTATTGCTTATCGTTGCTGCGGGAACATGGCTGATATACAGGAAACGAAAGCGCAGTATGGAAGAATTGAAGATGCGGACGGCCATTACTTCATTGCGGCTTAAGAATATCCGTAACCGCATTTCGCCTCATTTTGTCTTTAATGTACTGAGCAGAGAAATTAGTTCACTGAAAGACAAGGAGAGCAATATGCATTTGCATGAACTGATTAAGTTGATAAGACGTAATCTGGAACTGACAGAAAGTATGACGGTAACCTTGGCCGACGAGCTGGATTTCGTAAGAACTTACATCGGACTTGAAGAACGTGTCTTGTAGCCCGATTTCGAAATGCACATTGACATATCTCCTTCTGTTGATCCGGAAAAGGTAGAAATACCGGTCATGCTGTTGCAGATACCTGTAGAGAATGCTGTGAAGCATGCATTGGTAGATAAGGAGGGCAAGCGCATGCTTTGGATAGAGGTGAAAGACTGCAAGGAATATATCGAAGCTGTTGTGCGTGACAACGGAGGTGGTTTCCGGGTATCGACGGGCAGTTACGGTACAGGTACAGGAATGAAAGTGCTGGCACAGACTATTCAGTTGCTCAATTCCTACAATCGCAACCCGATAATTATGACAATAAACAACGTTAAGATAGAGGGAAGAGAAGAAACAGGATGTGAAGTGAAATTTGTCATTCCGGTAGATTACTCATACCTGTTAAGAAGAATAAAGAGGACTAATTTATGGAGAAGGTTTACAGAACGGTTATCATTGATGACGAAGAAAGCGCAATAGATAATCTGTGTTTTGAATTACAACGCTACACATATATATCGATAGAGGGAAAAGCGCGGAATGGTGCTGCTGGAATAAAGATGATAGAGAGATTTCATCCTGATCTTGTATTTCTGGATGTGGAATTGCCCGACATGCAGGGTATGGATGTTGTGTCGAAACTGGAGGGGTATGTTTCGTGGAATATGAATATCGTCTTTTATACGGCTCACGACAAGTATGTGATTGATGCTCTTCGTGCCAAAGCCTTCGACTTTCTTTTGAAGCCGGTTGATTCGGAGGAACTTCAGACTGTCATTTCACGTTTATGCAAGCGTGAGTATACTGTTCCCAATTATACTCCGCCAATGTTACCTGATACGGGAAAACCTTTTGTTGTGACTACTCCGACGGGAGATCTGCGGTTCCTGCATACTTCCGAAATCGGTTATTTCCGTTATCAGTCGGCTCGTAAGATATGGGAAGTGGCCCTTACCAACGGAACATTCCTTCCGCTGAAAAGAAATACGACTGCCGAACAGCTTTGTGCTTACGATAAGGCTTTTGCCCAGATACATCAGTCGTACATTATCAATATGCATTATCTTGTCATGGTTCAAGACAACCATTGTATAATGTATCCTCCTTTCAATTCTTTGGAAGAAGAACTTCAGGTTTCGAAGAAATACAGGAAAAAGCTGATAGATTGTTTCTACCAGTTGTAAGTAGCTCTCATGATATTCTTGTAGTAATGTCATGTTATCAGATACGGATTGTTCCCTGCCGGAGTCGTACATTGACGTATGTTTTCCGGCAGAGCATAGTCTTATCGTCCATGCGTCTTGAGGGCTATAATTTTGTGCGACTAAGTTCTCTTAAAAATCTCGTGACGTTTTCGGAAAATTTGTACAAATTTTCTGTTTTTTTGTACAAAAAATAAGCGACTCCTGAGAGTGTTTTGGAAAAAGGTTCTGTGAAATAGAAATTCCTGATTCGAACTTTACTGGTGGATTCTGTTTTCTTTCTTCATATATGTTAGGTTCTTTCTTGGAAATATATACTTCTTTATAAATGTTTTTTTTCATTTAGTTGCATATTTTGATTGCTTATCCCAATATTCGGCCCGTTTAGTAAGATTGCTCAATTTTCGTTTTTATTTGTTAATTAAGGGTTCCTTATTTTTGTATCAAAACCAAACAATAAAAAACGACTATGTGGACTAATTCATTTAAGAAGGCATTATTTATTGCAGGGGGATTGATTTTTATGGGAACTGCTCATGCACAGTATCTTCGTACCTCTTATTTTATGGAAGGAACCAGCTCGCGTTTGCAACTGAATCCAGGTTTACAGCCTACAACCGGATATTTTAATATACCTGTTATCGGCTCTTTTAATATTGGCGCCTCTTCTAATGTGCTGGGAATAAGTGATATTATTGCCGTACTTGATTCGGGTTCCGACTTGTTTTCAAATGATGACTTATATGGCCGTTTGAAAGAAGATAATCGGTTGAATGTAAATCTGAATACCGATATTCTTTCGTTTGGATGGTATAAAGGGAAAGGTTTTTGGAGCGTGAATGTAGGGTTGCGTACAGACATAGGGGCTTCCATTCCGAAGAATATGTTTGAATATTTGCGCGATGCCGACCGTTTTAATCTGGAAAACGGGACGCTTCAGGGAAATATCTCGAACATGAATCTTGACATAAACGCTTATGCTGAGGTAGGGCTGGGATATTCTCGCCCTGTAAACGATAAATTGACGGTCGGAGGGCGTGTGAAAGTTTTGCTGGGTATTGCCCGTGCCGAAATGCAGGTTGATGAATTTACTGTCGATATGAATATTCCGCAGAATCCGGAAAATCCTGATAGCTGGAACAGCTCTTATGGAGGATATACTAACGCGAGAGCACATATCCTGACTTCAATCAAGGGAGGAGGATTGAGTTTTGCCGATGCACATGACAGTTATGGGAACGCAATACGTCAAATTAATGGTTCCGATTTCGATGGAAGTGGATTTGGTATTTCGGGAGCTGGTTTTGGGGTTGATCTGGGAGCAAGTTATAAGCTGTTGGATAACCTGACATTCTCGGCTGCTGTGCTTGATCTGGGATTTATAAACTGGAAGGGTAGTTCTACTACTGTAGCTTCTATTGATGAAAACAGCAAGATTGAGATTAATCAGAATAATTATCAGGAATATTTAAGTGGTGATTTCCTGAATCTGGAACGATTTAATCTGGTAGAAGACAAAGAAGCTGCTTCTTCGTATAAAACGAGATTGTCGTCAACATTTTTACTTGCGGGTGAATATGCTTTCTTAAATAATAAAGTAAGTGTAGGCGCTATGTACAGTGTACACTTCGTGCAGCCGAAAACATTGAATGAACTTACATTGTCGGCAACAGTGCGTCCGAAGAGTTGGTTCAATGCCGCATTCAGTTATTCTCCGATTCAGGCTGGCGGTAAATCATTCGGTCTTGCGCTGAAATTAGGTTCTTTCTTTATAGGTACTGACTATATGTTTTTTGGTAACAGTTCGAAAAGTGTAAATGGCTTTATCGGTCTTTCGGTACCGATGGGCGGAAGTAAATCTTCGGCAGATGAAATTGGAATTTAATGTAGTGATATATTAAAATTTTAGTTGGTTGATTTTTTATAGGAGAGGCTGTTTCTCATTTCATGTTTCTTTCTTATCTGTCTTAATAGAAACTATGATATGAGTACAGCCTTTTATTTTTCATGTAGTGTACGCAGTATCAGCATTCTTTCAGAAGAGTGCCGTTCAGCTCATAGACTGACACCTTTCCGTTTTCGTAGACTGCAAAAGTTGGCAAGTTTCCTCCTTTGGGAAAGGTTATCGATCCTGTGTTACAGACCGTCATGCCTTTTTCTCTTTCCAGTTTCCAAAGATGTGTATGTCCGTAGAATAAGTAATCATGCTTCCCTTTGGGGAGTTTATCCTCATTATAAATATGTCCGTGAGTCAGAAACAGTCGTTTTCCGTTGTCTACAATCAGGGCGTAGTCGGATAAGATGGGGAATTCCAGCAGCATCTGGTCTACTTCAGAATCACAGTTTCCGCGTATGGCGATTATTGAGTCGGCCATTTCGTTTAATCGGTTTGCTATTTCTTTAGGATTGATTCCTTCCGGAATACTGTTACGCGGTCCGTAGTTCAATATATCTCCTAATATAAGCATCATGTTGCAGTGTTGCTCTTTGTAGAAATCCAAAACTTTCTCTAAGGCAGGCAGTGAGCCGTGGATGTCAGAAACGATTAAATATTTCATGATGAAGTGTATTATAAATTTTCGCAAAAATAGGAAGTTTCTTGAAAACACGCAGATGTCCTTAGGGGATTTTTCTGAAAGACTGTATTTTCTCCAGTGTCATAAAGGAAACGGTTGGTGAGATGTCCTCCGATTGTATAAAACAGTCAAGCGAGCTTTATCGTACTCAGAAAAAAGAGTACTGGATAAAGTTCGCTTGACTGTTTTATGGCTGTTGTACCTTTTTAGGCAGAACTACCGTACTTGAGAAGGAGTTCTCTGTATCAATATACTAAACATACATTGTCTATCCATAACTTATTTCCTGGAGAGCCAACGAAAGCACCTCCCAGACTGGATGTAAACTGCAATATAAGATGGGTAGGAGTTTCATCTGCATCGGCCCATCCGTTTTCCTGTATCAGTACACTTTCTCCTTTGCTGTTTCGTGCATAATAGCCACCTACTCCCAGTTTCATAAGTTCAGCTTCGTAGCCGGCATCATGTGTAATATCACCATATTTTATTTCGTAGGTTGCCTTATTGTTCCATCCTTCTGTTTTGCTATAGCGCACAACTGCAGTTCCTACACGTTTAGCGATAATGTTGCCGTTGGCATCTTCCGTACGTTTCTGAAGAAGGCAGGTCATAATTGCACAATCTTGTCCCGGTACAGTACTTTTACGGCTGAAACCCGTCTGACGGATACGGTTGGGAGCACCAGACATCTGCACTTTATAGTCATATCGTACAGCTTTGGGGCGAGAAGTGAATTTTACTCCTGAGTTAAGAGCCTTTTCTCCATCTTTTGTGCCCGTGATAGGTTCTTTCATGTCGCCTAAGAACATAGAACCTGAAGCGAGTACGGTGATATTGACAAGCCCCAGAACTTTTACGCTCTCAATGTGCGTTTCCAGACGAGCACAATATCCGTCGCCACGATGTTCGGGATATACACTGGTGTTAGTCTTAACGATCCCCATGACTTTCGCCATAACGTTAGAGTTTCCCCATGGCGATCCCCCTTGATTTACGTAGGCTTCATTTCCGTCGATGACTTTTGTCGGTCCTAATTCGTATAGTAACTTAGTATCTCCTCCGATAACTCCCGATTCGTGTATTTTACGAGTTACCCATTGGTCCATGTTTCCATATTTTAATGGCACGACTTTTTCCTGTGCCTCTGCAATAAAGGGTAGAGCTACAAGGGTAAGTGCAGCTATAAGTCTAATTTTCATAAATTATGTATTATTGTTTTTTTGTCGGGCAAAGGTACAAAAAAAAGCGATAGTCTGAACACTATCGCTTTGAATCCGTTTTATAGAATAATATTTCTGACTTATCGGCAATATTATTAGAGCTTATACAGCAGCCATGCTCCCTGGAAATCTTTGCGGTTAGGATATTTAGCCTTGAAAGCATCTCTTGCACGTGCAGCTTCATCACGTGTGTCGAAAGATTCTACAATGACGCGATACATATTGTTTTGTGCATTGTAAACAACCTTTGCGTTATAGCCTTCGTTATCCATTTGTGCCTTCAACCCTTCAGCGTTTGATTTTACGCCAAAGCTTCCGCATACTACACTATAGGCTCTCAATCCTTCACCTGAAACTAATTCCACTTTTTCTTCACGAACCGGAGCAGAAGAAACAGGGGCAACAGGTACGGTTTCTACTGGAGTTACGACCTCTGCAGGAGCTTCTGTGCTTGTACTTGCATTTGATGCGTCGGCCAGTTCTTGCTGTTTAGCTTTTTCGTACGCTTTTTTGTAAGCACTTTCACTTGATTTACAGGAAGAGAACGCCAAAGCGACGCATAATCCCATTCCTAATACAACGATCTTTTTCATGTTGACTGAAATTTATTTAAGTTTATGTTTAAACTCACTTTAATTTTACCTGCAAAAGTAGTAATATAAAAGCAGGTAAGTATAGTCATGATATTAAAATCTGTTAATATTTGGCGGTTCTTGATCTAAGAAAAAGTTTTTACGTCTAAAAGAAATAATATTTCAAAGATTTTCCTATATTTGTAAATGTAATAACAATAAAGACCATACTTATGAAAGCATTGAATGTTGTAGCTGCATTCTTAGGCGGATTGGCTCTGGGAGCAGCAGCAGGTGTTTTATTTGCACCTGAAAAAGGTGAAGATACTCGTAATAAAATCGCAGAACTTTTGCGTAAAAAGGGTATTCGTTTAAACCGTGAAGAAATGGATGATTTGGTAGACCAGATCGCATCGGAAGTAAAAGATGCAGAATAAACTGATTATTGACGATGGAGAGGCGGACTTTTACTTAAAAAAGCAAAGTCTGCCTTTTGTTTTATTAAAACGAAGTATATGTTTGCTAACGACAAAAGTATCGACAATCTGACTGAGCTTTTTAAGGAGGTTAAGAACTATCTGAAGTTGCAGGGGGAGTACACAAAGCTGGATTTGGTTGAAAAACTTACAATCTTGCTTTCGACACTAACGCTCATATTTATTCTTATTGTTTTGGGTACTATGGCTGCTTTTTACCTCTCTTTTATGCTGGTCTATGTTTTGGCATCGGCCACGGGAAGCTTGGTCGCGGGATATGCTATTATCGGCGGGCTGCTGATTTTAATTGCACTTGTGGTTTACAGACTGCGCAAGCGGCTTATTTTTCAACCAATGGTCAATTTTTTGGCTCGACTATTCTTGGATAATTCTTCAAATTCACTTTAGTCATATATTGAGGAGAAAATAATATGGAACAACGGATATCGTATACAATTGAAGGTATTAGAGAACGCCGGCTGGCTAAGCGGGAGGAGTTGAAACAGTCTAAAGATCGTATGCAGAATTTGTCTCAGCAACTATTTGCTCCCCAGCAAGGTAAAAATAAAATAGATAGTTTGATGCAGCAGGTGAATATGGGTATTGCGGCATATGATGGACTGATGACGGGGATAAAAATATTGCGTCGGGTGCGGGGCTTTTTTGGTGATAAAAAGAAGAAACGCTAATTAGGTAAGTAAAAGAAAAATATGGTAACGGGTGCTTTTTTCTACGGGGGTAAGCGAAAAGTATCCTTTTGCCAGTTTCTCGTCTTGTAGCTTTAAAGGATGTGTGTATAGATATTGTTGATGTACTTCCAGAGCTTCTCCGTCTGTAGCATAGTATTCTACTATATACTTACCATGCGCTTGGGGGTGGACATAGCGTTCGAATATCAAATGAGATACGACTCCCATATTCATACGTAAATTAACTTCTACGCAGGGGTGAAGCTGATAATTGTAATTGCCGGATGCACGACAGATCATCATATCTACTCCTAAATATCCATGATATGCTGTTCCTATCAGGTCTGACAGTACTGTTTCTAACGTTTGGCGGGTGTTGTGTAAGGTCGCAGTTGGAATGTAATATGATAGGATTTGTTCTATTTGCTTGTCTGATGATAGAATATTGGCTTTGTAATTGCCGTGTATGTCTGTTTCAAATAATGAATATCCTATAAAATGTGTATGTCCTTTTTCGTCTGAATAGAATTCCATTGCAAAATCTTTCACCTTATTATATAGAGGTTCTGCCATGATGTTACCCTGTACACGTAATATACGTTCGGCCCATCCTTCGATAGAGGATGTCCAGCTTGTCGGTGAAACATGTACAAGCCCTCTTCCGCTGCCAGACCAAGGAGCTTTTAAAATGCATTCCCCTGTGTTGCGAACATAATTTTGAATTTGTGAAAGAGTGTCGCATATCATTGCTTCTCCGCATAATAAATTGCTGTCAGTAAAAGATTGTAAAATCTCGGTGCAACGCTGGCGTCCTGATAGGAAACGAAGTCTTTGGATCTGTTCGTCCGACAAGAGAAAGTTCTCATTAACTCCAGATTGTCTTAGTGTATGTAAAAGAGAAGGATTCCATCCCCATGGACGGTAAGGTGCGTTTTCCCATGTATCACACCATTCTACTTGAGGCGTAAGTTCGGGGACAGGACATTGTCTTTTCTGTAGGTCAGCCTGTAAGAGTGAATTGACTTTTATTATGCTTCCTTCGGGCGCGTACCATGAAGGCAGAACAGATAGGTCGTTTGCCATGCGGATGATCTCCTTTGGAGCTTTATAATAAGGAGTAAAATTGGCTAATGCCATATCGTTTTCAGGATTAAAGAGATAGATTTCTTTTGTCATACAACACCTGTTTTTGTGTTTGCAAAGTTAGTGTAAAAAATAATATTTTGTCAACTCCAGTTTGCAAATTGAGGAACTATTACTATATTTGCAGCGAAGAAACAGAATTTCATGGAAGTATTTTACAGAACACATAATTATTTGGTCGAACATACCAATGCCCCTGTGCGACGCGACCTGATGGATGAAATAGACTGGAGTGCTCGCCTGATAGGTATTAAAGGTACGCGGGGAGTTGGCAAGACAACTTTCTTGTTGCAATATGCAAAAGAAAAGTTCGGTTTCGATCGTTCGTGTTTGTTTGTAAACATGAATAATTTCTATTTTTCTCAATGTAGCTTAGTGGATTTTGCGGGAGAGTTTGTCAAGCGAGGTGGAAAAGTCTTGCTAATTGACCAAGTATTCAAGTTGCCGGACTGGAGCCATGATCTTCGTACATGCTATGAACGTTATCCTAATTTGAAAATTGTTTTTACAGGCTCATCTGTTATGCGTCTGAAAGATGAAAATCCTGAATTGAATGGTATCGTACGTTCCTATAATTTACGTGGATTTTCTTTCAGGGAATTTTTGAATCTACAGACTGGTAACCATTTTTCTTCTTATACCTTAGAAGAAATATTGAACAATCATGAACATATTGCTAAAACGATTCTGCCTCATACCAATCCGCTCAATTATTTTCAAGACTATATTCATCATGGTTTTTATCCGTTCTTTCTTGAGAAAAGAAACTTCTCCGAGAATCTGTTGAAGACTATGAATATGATGATAGAAGTGGATATTCTTCTTATCAAACAAATTGAATTGAAATATCTGTCGAAAATAAAAAAATTATTATATTTGTTGGCAGTAGACGGTCCTGTTGCTCCTAATGTCAGCCAGTTGGCCGCCGATATACAAACCTCTCGTGCAACAGTAATGAACTATATAAAATATCTTGCTGATGCGCGATTGATTAATATGGTTTATCCAAAGGGTGAAGTGTTTCCGAAGAAACCGGCAAAGATTATGATGCACAATACGAATCTTATGTATAGTATTTATCCGGTAAAGGTAGAAGAGCAAGATGTGCTGGAAACTTTTTTTGTAAACTCGTTGTGGAAAGATCATAAAGTAAATAAGGGGGAAAAAGGTACTTCATTCTTGGTCGACGAAAACTTGAATTTTCGCATATGTAGTGAAGGTTATAAGCTAAAGAATAATCCTAATGTCTATTATGCGATGCATAAATCAGAGTTAGGACACGGAAACCAGATTCCATTATGGCTATTTGGTTTTCTGTATTAGTGTGGTGCATTAATATTGGAATAGATTTTATTACCTAATAATAATTAGTAATTGTATGACTAAACAAAAAAAATTTATCACTTGTGATGGTAATGAGGCTGCTGCTCATATCTCGTATATGTTTACAGAGGTAGCTGCTATCTATCCTATCACTCCGTCATCTACAATGGCTGAACATGTAGATGAATGGGCTGCCGCAGGTCGTAAAAATATCTTCGGTGAAACTGTCTTGGTTCAGGAAATGCAATCTGAAGGTGGTGCTGCCGGTGCAGTACATGGTTCTCTTCAGGCTGGTGCATTGACAACTACTTATACTGCATCTCAGGGTCTTTTGCTGATGATCCCTAATATGTATAAAATCGCAGGTGAGTTCTTGCCATGTGTATTCCATGTTTCTGCACGTACATTGGCTTCTCATGCTCTGTGTATCTTCGGTGATCACCAGGATGTAATGTCTTGCCGTCAGACTGGTTTCGCTATGTTGTGCGAAGGATCTGTACAAGAGGTTATGGACTTGGCTGGTGTTGCTCACTTGTCTACAATTAAATCTCGTGTTCCGTTTGTAAACTTCTTCGATGGTTTCCGTACTTCTCACGAAATTCAGAAGATTGAAAAGCTGGATAACGAAGATTTGGCTCCGCTTATCGACCAGAAGGCTTTGGCTGAGTTCCGTGAACGCGCACTCAGTCCTAACAAACCGGTTGCTCGCGGTATGGCTGAAAACCCGGATCATTTCTTCCAGCACAGAGAATCTGGTAATCCGTTCTACGATGCCGTTCCTGCTATCGTAGAAGAATATATGAACGAAATTAACAAGATTACAGGACGTAATTACGGTTTGTTCGATTACTATGGTGCTGAAGATGCTGAGAACATCATCATCGCTATGGGTTCTGTAACAGAAGCTACTCGTGAGGCTATCGACTATCTGACTGCTCAGGGTAAGAAAGTTGGTTTGGTTGCTGTTCACTTGTATCGTCCGTTCTCTGCTAAGCACTTCTTGGCTAAAGTGCCTAAGACAGTAAAACGTATTGCTGTTCTGGATCGTACTAAAGAACCGGGCGCTAACGGCGAACCTTTGTATCTGGATGTAAAAGACGTATTCTACGGACAGGAAAATGCTCCGTTGATCGTAGGCGGACGTTACGGTCTGGGTTCAAAAGATACTACTCCGGCTCAGATTCTGTCAGTATACGAAAATCTGGAACTCCCGATGCCGAAGGATCACTTTACTATCGGTATTGTGGATGATGTTACTTTCACTTCTCTGCCTCAGAAAGAAGAAATCGCTCTTGGCGCAGAAGGTGTATTCGAAGCTAAATTCTATGGATTGGGTGCTGATGGTACTGTAGGTGCTAACAAGAACTCTGTAAAAATCATCGGTGACAACACTGATAAATACTGCCAGGCTTACTTCTCTTACGACTCTAAGAAATCTGGTGGTTTCACTTGTTCTCACTTGCGCTTCGGTAATCACCCGATTCACTCAACTTATCTGGTAACTACTCCGAACTTCGTTGCTTGCCACGTTCAGGCTTACCTGCACATGTACGATGTAACTCGTGGTCTGCGCAAGAACGGTACTTTCCTGTTGAATACTATCTGGGAAGGTGAAGAACTGGCTAAGAATTTGCCGAACAAGGTTAAGAAATATTTCGCAGAAAACAATATTACTGTTTACTATATCAACGCTACACAGATTGCACAGGAAATTGGTCTGGGTAACCGTACCAATACTATCCTTCAGTCTGCATTCTTCCGTATCACAGGCGTTATTCCTGTAGACTTGGCTGTTGAACAAATGAAGAAGTTCATCGTGAAGTCTTACGGTAAGAAGGGTGAAGATGTAGTCAACAAGAACTACGCTGCCGTTGATCGTGGTGGTGAATACAAGCAGTTAACTGTAGATCCGGCTTGGGCTAACTTGGAAGTTGAAGCTGCTGCTGCCAACAATGATCCTGCATTCATCAACGAAGTTGTTCGTCCGATCAATGCTCAGGATGGTGACTTGCTGCCGGTATCTGCATTCAAGGGTATCGAAGACGGTACATGGCATCAGGGAACAGCTAAATACGAAAAACGTGGTGTAGCTGCATTCGTTCCGGAATGGAATCCTGAAAACTGTATCCAGTGTAACAAGTGTGCATACGTTTGTCCTCATGCTGCAATCCGTCCGTTCGTTCTCGATGCAGAAGAACAGAAGGGTGCTAACTTCCCGATGCTGAAGGCTGTCGGCAAACAGTTCGACGGTATGACATTCCGTGTACAAGTAGACGTTCTCGACTGTCTGGGTTGCGGTAACTGTGCTGATGTATGTCCGGGTAACCCGAAGAAGGGTGGCAAGGCTTTGACTATGAAACATCTGGAAAGTCAGTTGCCTGAAGCTGCTAACTGGACTTATTGTACTGAAAATGTGAAGTCTAAACAGCACCTGGTTGACATCAAGGCTAACGTGAAGAACTCACAGTTCGCTACTCCGTTGTTCGAGTTCTCTGGAGCTTGCTCTGGTTGTGGTGAAACACCGTACGTAAAACTGATTTCTCAGTTGTTTGGTGACCGTGAAATGGTTGCTAATGCTACTGGATGTTCTTCTATCTATTCTGGTTCTGTTCCTTCAACTCCGTATACAACTAACGAAAAAGGTCAGGGTCCTGCTTGGGCAAACTCATTGTTCGAAGACTTCTGTGAATTCGGTTTGGGTATGGAATTGGCTAACAAGAAGCTGCGTAACCGTCTGGAAGATGCTATGAAGGCTGCTATCGCTGCTGAAGGTACTCCGGCTGAATACAAGGAAGCATTCCAGGAATGGATTGACGGACGTAACGATGCAGACAAGAGCAAGGCTGCTGCTGAAAAGATTATTCCGCTGGTAGAAGCTGCAAAAGATAAATGTGCTTATTGCGCTACTATCGATGAATTCAAAGATTATTTGGTTAAACGTTCTCAGTGGATTATCGGTGGTGATGGTGCTTCTTATGATATCGGTTACGGAGGTTTGGATCACGTTATCGCTTCTGGCGAAGATGTAAACATCTTGGTATTGGATACAGAAGTTTACTCTAACACAGGTGGTCAGTCTTCTAAGGCTACTCCGCTGGGTGCTATCGCTAAATTTGCTGCTTCTGGTAAGCGTGTACGTAAGAAAGACCTGGGTCTGATTGCTACTACTTACGGATATGTTTATGTTGCTCAGATTGCAATGGGTGCTGACCAGGCTCAGACTTTGAAGGCTATCCGCGAAGCTGAAGCATATCACGGACCTTCTTTGGTTATCGCTTATGCTCCATGTATCAACCACGGTTTGAAAGCTGGTATGGGTAAATCTCAGGCTGAAGAGGCTAAGGCTGTAGAATGTGGCTACTGGCACTTGTGGCGCTTCAACCCGGCTCTGGAAGAAGAAGGTAAGAATCCGTTCTCACTCGATTCTAAAGAACCGAACTGGGATAACTTCCAGGATTACCTGAAGGGTGAAGTTCGTTTTGCTTCTGTAATGAAACAGTATCCTGCTGAGGCTGCCGATTTGTTCAATGCTTGTGAAGATATGGCTAAGAAACGTTATGCTTCTTACAAGCGTATGGCTGCTATGGACTGGAGTGAAGAGAAATAATCTTCTGTTACATAAACAAACATTCTGATAAATTAAAAGGAGAGGGCATACCGTGGGTATGTCCTCTCTGTTTTTATTGGATGGAAAGTTTTGTCGGCAGGTAGTATGTATTTGTTGGTTCTATAGCTTTTCGTGGTGAAAAAATATAAAAACCTTTTCATGTTGTATCCTGTTTACGCCAATTTTTGTATTTTTGCCGACAACTATGAGTAGAATTTTAGCGATAGACTACGGAAAAAAACGTACGGGCATTGCTGTATCTGATCCGATGCAGATTATTGCCAATGGACTCACGACTGTGCCCACGCATCAGTTGGTGGATTTCTTATTGAACTATGTACGGCAAGAGGAGGTTGAACGTATAATTATCGGGCATCCTAAGCAGATGAATAATGAGGATTCTGAAAATATGAAGAATATTATACCTTTTATGAATCGTCTGAAAAAAATCTTGCCAGATATGGCTGTTGAACTGGTGGATGAGCGCTTTACGTCTGTTTTAGCGCATCAGGCAATGCTGGCTGGTGGCTTAAAAAAGAAAGACCGTCAGAACAAAGCCTTGGTTGATGAAATAAGTGCTACGATAATTCTACAATCTTATCTTGAATCCAAACGAATTTAAAACTTCAAAAAAATAAAAACGATGATTTTACCTATTTACGTATACGGTCAGCCTGTACTTCGTCAGGAGGCCGAAGACATAACTCCGGATTATCCCAATTTGAAAGACTTGATTCAAAATATGTTCGAAACGATGGATCGTGCAGATGGCGTAGGGCTTGCTGCTCCTCAAGTTGGGCTTCCTATTCGAGTTGTGGTAATCAACTTGGACGTACTATCCGAGGATATGCCGGAGTTTAAAGATTTTCGTCATGCATATATTAATCCTCATATTTTGGAAGTCGGGGAAGAACTCGTTTCTATGGAAGAGGGCTGTTTAAGCTTGCCGGGAATACACGAGAGTGTGAAGAGACCTGACAAAATTCATGTTACTTATTTGGATGAAGAAATGAATCCGCATGATGAATGGGTTGAAGGATATCTGGCACGTGTTATGCAACATGAGTTTGACCATTTGGAAGGAACTATGTTTATCGATCATTTGTCTGCTCTTCGTAAACAGATGATAAAAGGTAAACTGAACAATATGCTGAAGGGAAAAGCGCGGTGTGCTTACAAGGTGAAAACAGTAAAATGATTCGAAAACTTCTCTATATATTATATATAATAGGTGTCTTTTCTCCTTTGAGTTCGTGGGGACAGATTAATACGGACCGGGTAATGACTATAGGACGGAATGCATTGTATTTTGAAGATTACGTACTTTCCATTCAGTACTTTAATCAGGTAATCAATGCTAAGCCTTATTTGGCAGAACCTTATTTTTATCGCGGGCTTGCTAAAATGAACTTGGATGATTATCAAGGCGCTGAAAATGATTGTACCGAGGCTATTGAACGTAATCCTTTCGTACCTAATGCATATCAGATACGAGGTATTTCTCGTATTCGTCAGGAGAAATTTAAAGAGGCCATTCAGGACTATGAGAAAGCTTTAAAACTTGATCCTGAGAATATCAGCTTGTGGCATAACTTGGCGTTGTGTCGTATGCGGGAAGAAGATTATGCTTTGGCAAAAGCAGACTTGGATACATTGATCCGTATAGCTCCTCGTTATACAGATGCTTATCTGATGCGTACAGAGGTTTCTCTGAAGCAAAAAGATACGCTTCAGGCAATGACCGATGCAGATAGGGCGATAGATATGGATCGCTATAATTCAGATACGTGGGCTTCCAGGGGAATGTTGTTTTTGCAGCGTGAAAAATATGCTGATGCAGAAAGTGATTTGACGGAGGCTATTCGTTTGTCGGTCCGTAATGCAGGTTTGTTCATTAATCGTGCTTTAGCTCGTTATCATCAGAATAACTTGAGGGGAGCAATGCAGGATTATGATTTAGCATTGGATATAGATCGTAACAATTTCATAGGCCATTACAATCGAGGATTGTTGCGTGCGCAAGTTGGAGATGATAATCGTGCGATTGAAGATTTTGACTTTGTTTTGCAGATAGAGCCTGATAATATGATGTCTGTATTCAATCGTGGTTTATTGCGCGATAAAACAGGTGACTATGCTGGAGCAATAGCAGATTACACTGCAGTTATTAATGAGTATCCGAATTTTTTGGCTGGATATCAATATCGGGCGCAGGCGCGTAGAAAAACAGGCGATTTGAAGGGAGCGGATGAAGATGAATTTAAGGTACTGAAAGCCCAGCTTGATGCCCAAAACGGGAAGTCAAACCAGCGTCAGACTGCAGCTTCGGGAGATAAAACTCGTAAGAAGTCGGATAAGAATATGAATAACTATCGTAAGATTATCGTTGCTGATAATGAGGATGAAACTACGAAGTATAAGACCGATTATCGTGGACGTGTGCAGGATAGAAATATCACTATTCTTCCGCAGCCCATGTTTGCTTTGACATATTACGAGCGTCATGAAGAGGTGAAACGGCAAATTAATTATTCCAAGTATATTGATGATTTGAATAACCGTCATGTACTTCCTCTTCCTTTGTTGATTACTAATAATGAAGCTTCGTTGACGGAAGAACAAGCTAAGTTGCATTTTGCTTCCATTGATGAGGAAACAGAAAAAATAGTGAAGAATCCGGAAGATATGATGCATTATTATGCGCGTGCGATGGATTTCTATTTAGTGCAGGATTTTGATAATGCCTTGAAGGATTTAGATGCGGCAATAGAACGTGATTCAACTTTCTTCCCATCCTATTTTATGCGTTCGCTTATTCATTATAAGCAGTTAGAATACCGTAAGCGTGATAAGAATGATGAATATGAGGCAAAAATAGATGTGGGCGGACAACCGCAAGTACGTGTATTGGATTATGCAACCATTCGCCGGGATTTGGATGAAGTAATTCGTTTGGCTCCTGATTTTGCCTATGCTTACTATAATCGTGGTAATATACTGGCTGTGATGAAAGACTATCATGCTGCGTTGGTTGATTATAATAAAGCGATAGAGTTGGATCCTCGTTTTTCTGATGCTTATTATAATCGTGGCTTGACGAATGTTTTTCTGGGAAACAACCGCCAGGGAATACAGGATTTGAGTAAGGCAGGGGAGCTTGGTATTTTCTCGGCTTATAGTGTGATAAAACGTTTTACTTCGGTAACGGAAAAACAGAATGAATAATAAATTGAAGTGTAAAGGATGAAGAATTTGCAGGTGAACTGTTTAAAATTCTTCATCCTTCATTCTTTATTCTTCATTTATTTGTTTAATTTTGCGACTCAATAATAGATCAATAACATAAAGATTATGATTAAGATTACTTTTCCTGACGGCTCTGTTCGTGAGTACAACGAAGGAGTAACTGGTCTGCAGATTGCAGAAAGTATCAGTTCGCGTTTGGCGCAAGATGTATTGGCTTGTGGCGTAAACGGTGAAACTATTGATTTAACTAGACCTATTAACGAAGATGCTGAATTCGTACTTTATAAGTGGGATGATGAGCAAGGCAAACATGCATTTTGGCATACAAGTGCTCACTTGTTGGCTGAAGCATTGCAGGAGCTGTATCCGGGTATTCAGTTTGGTATTGGTCCGGCTATTGAAAACGGTTTCTATTATGATGTAGATCCGGGAGAGGCTGTAATAAAAGAAAGCGATCTGCCGGCAATCGAAAAGAAGATGATTGAATTGGCTGCCAAGAAAGAAGAATTGGTACGCCAGAGCATTTCTAAAGAGGATGCTTTGAAGATGTTTGGTGAAAGAGGCGAAACTTATAAATGTGAGCTGATTTCAGAACTTGAAGATGGCCATATTACAACATATACCCAGGGAGCTTTTACTGATCTTTGTCGTGGCCCGCATTTGCCTTCTACGGCCCCTATTAAAGCTATAAAATTATTGTCTGTTGCGGGAGCTTATTGGAGAGGACAGGAAGACCGTAAACAGATGACACGTATTTATGGTATAACATTCCCTAAAAAGAAAATGTTGGATGAATACCTTACATTGTTAGAGGAAGCCAAAAAACGTGACCACCGTAAAATCGGTAAGGAAATGGAATTGTTTATGTTCTCTGATATGGTAGGTAAAGGTCTTCCTATGTGGTTGCCAAAGGGTACTGCATTGCGTATTCGTTTGCAGGATTTCTTGCGCCGTATTCAGGCTCGTTACGATTATCAGGAAGTTATGTGTCCTCCAATTGGTAATAAATTGTTGTATGTAACTTCAGGACACTATGCAAAATATGGTAAAGATTCATTCCAGCCTATTCATACACCGGAAGAAGGTGAAGAGTATTTCTTGAAGCCGATGAACTGTCCTCATCACTGTATGATTTATAAGAATACACCGCGTTCTTATCGTGATCTGCCTTTGCGTATTGCAGAATTTGGTACAGTATGCCGTTACGAGCAGAGTGGTGAACTTCACGGATTAACTCGTGTACGTAGCTTTACTCAAGATGATGCGCACATTTTCTGTCGCCCTGATCAGGTAAAAGATGAGTTCTTGCGCGTTATGGATATTATCTCTATCGTATTCAGATCTATGGGGCTTGAAAACTTCGAAGCTCAGATTTCTTTGCGTGATAAAGTTAATCACGAGAAATACATTGGTAGCGATGAAAACTGGGAAAAAGCAGAAAGAGCTATTGTCGAAGCTTGTGAGGAAAAAGGACTGAAGGCAAAAGTTGAATATGGAGAAGCTGCTTTCTATGGTCCTAAGTTGGACTTTATGGTGAAAGATGCTATCGGTCGTCGTTGGCAGCTGGGTACTATTCAGGTTGATTACAACTTGCCTGAACGTTTCCAGTTGGAGTATATGGGCGCAGATAATCAGAAACATCGTCCGGTTATGATTCATCGTGCACCGTTTGGATCAATGGAACGTTTTGTTGCCGTATTAATTGAGCATACTGCAGGTAAGTTCCCGTTGTGGTTGACTCCTGATCAGGTTGCAATTTTGCCTATCTCTGAAAAATTTAATGATTATGCAAATCAAGTTCGTCAGGAACTGAAGAAGAGTGACATCCGCGCCATCGTAGACGATCGTAATGAAAAGATTGGTCGTAAGATTCGTGATAACGAAATGAAACGTATTCCTTACATGTTGATTGTCGGAGAAAAAGAGGCCGAAAATGGAGAAGTCGCTGTACGTAAACAAGGAGAAGGCGATAAAGGAACCATGAAAATCGAAGAATTTGCAAAAAATATTGCAGAAGAAGTTCATAATATGATAAATAAATGGTAACTTTGCAACCGTTTGTGGAAGTAATGTTATATTTGCTTCCACAAATAGCCAACTTTAAGAACAATAATTTATAATTAAAAAGCAAACAAAAAGGAAGAAAAAGAATTTTTTAATGAAGAATGACACTTTAAAAGGGCAGCATCGAATCAATGAACAGATTCGCGCCAAAGAAGTACGTATTGTGGGAGATGATATCGAATCGGCTGTATATCCGATAGCACAAGCTTTAAAACTGGCTGAAGAACATGAAGCTGATTTAGTTGAAATTTCACCCAACGCTGTTCCTCCAGTTTGTAGAATTATAGATTATTCTAAATTCCTTTATCAGTTAAAGAAACGCGCAAAGGAACAAAAAGCAAAACAAGTTAAAGTTAATGTAAAGGAAATCCGTTTCGGACCTCAAACAGATGAACATGACTATAACTTTAAACTGAAGCATGCTATTGGCTTTTTGCAGGATGGTGATAAGGTGAAGGCTTATGTCTTCTTTAAAGGACGTTCTATCTTGTTTAAAGAACAAGGGGAAGTTTTGCTTTTGCGTTTTGCTAATGATTTGGAGGAATATGCAAAGGTTGAGCAAATGCCGTTGCTGGAAGGTAAGAGAATGACAATCTCTTTATCGCCTAAAAAGGCAACAGCACCTAAAAAGCCGGCTAAACCGGCAGCTCCAAAGGACGAAGAAGCTGAATAATGATAAAAGAGTGTGTAACGCGCCGGTATAGTGCGTTGCCACTATTGAGTAATAATAATTAAAATTTAATAAGATGCCAAAGGTAAAAACTAACTCCGGTTCTAAAAAAAGATTCGCTCTTACCGGAACAGGTAAAATCAAGAGAAAGCACGCTTTTCACAGTCACATTTTGACTAAGAAGACTAAAAAGCAGAAAAGAAACCTTGTACATGCAGGATTGGTACACAGTGCTAACCTGACTCAGGTTAAGGAACTTCTTTGCATGAAGTAATCTTGAGAGGAAAAAGCGTAAACGTATCATTTTAAATTATTAACCGAATGCATTAGCTTCAAGTTCGATTGTAAAATATCGGCGCTATCATTCAAAAAAGAATTAAAACTATGCCAAGATCAGTAAATCACGTTGCTTCTAGAGCAAAAAGAAAGAAAATTTTAGGTTTAACCAGAGGTTACTTTGGTGCAAGAAAAAATGTTTGGACCGTTGCTAAAAATACTTGGGAAAAAGGTCTGACTTATGCATACCGTGACCGTAAGAACAAAAAACGTAACTTCCGCGCATTGTGGATTCAGCGTATCAATGCTGCTGCTCGTTTGGAAGGTATGTCTTATTCTAAGTTGATGGGTGCATTGCACAAAGCAGGTATTGAAATCAACCGTAAGGTTTTGGCTGATTTAGCTGTAAACCATCCTGAAGCATTTAAGGCTGTTGTTGCAAAAGCAAAAGCTGCTTAATCAGGAGAACGATTAAAAGAATAGGAGGGATATCACATAGGTGGTATCCCTTTTTTATTGGGGTAATGTCAGGTTTTGGGATGAACTCGTTTAGAAGCCTTTGCAAAATGTGATAAATGGAGAATAGGTGATAAGGAGGATATCTTCATATGAGGTCGTTGCTTTAAAAACTGCAATGGAAGGGAGAGGAAAGTTTGTAGTAGTCTGTAGATATCTGTAAAATTAAGTAGCTAAGATTTTGTTATTTCAGATTAAAGTATTATTTTTGTAATACAAAAATGAAGCCGCACTTGCAGAATCGGGAAACTCATCAAATTATAAGAAATACCGAGAACAGCTTCATCTTCCAATGGCGGGCCACGCCTTCGGGTAGCATTTATGCCGGTGGATTACAAAGGGGGAGAGCACTCAAATCATGTTTATCGGAGTTTCGTCACGCCTCGGGTGCGGCTTTTCTTTTTAGGTTAAGCGATGGTTTTATTTCAGGGGAATATAAAACTTCGCTTTTGTTTTTTCTGGACTATTCATTTTTTATTAATCTGCTTTAATATTCCTTTTATGATATTTTATTTTTCCGGTACAGGCAATTCTCGTTGGGTCGCAGAGCGCTTAGGTGAACTTTTGGAGGAAGCTGTTTGTTCTATAGCAGATATACTGGCGAAAAAGAACAGCTTTGTTGCTGAGGAGAATACAATAGGTATTGTTTTTCCTGTCTATTCGTGGGGACCTCCTGCGGTTGTTCTCCGTTTTATAGCTGAACTTCAGACTATATGTAAGCCTGAGTATGTATATTTTGTTTGTACTTGTGGAGATGACACAGGTAAGACGCCGCAGCTTATTCGTCGTGCTTTTGAGAGAAAAGGCTGGATATGTAGTGCGGGTTTCTCTGTGATTATGCCGAATACATATGTGGCTTTACCCGGTTTTGATGTCGATCCGTTGCCGGTAGCACAAGAAAAGCTGAAAAAGGCAGAAGATAGAGTTAAAGAGATTGCATGTAAACTGGCAGCACGTGAGCATCTGATGGATTGTTGTGAAGGATCTCTGCCTTGGGTGAAGACGTATATTGTTCACCCTTTGTTTGCGCACTTTTTGGTGTCGGCTAAACCTTTTCGGGCGACAGAAGCTTGTATATCATGTGGAAAATGTGAGGCAGTCTGTCCGCTTCATAACATCCGTCTGACAGATGGAAAACCTGAATGGGGAAATCATTGTGCGATGTGCTTGGCCTGTTATCATCATTGCCCGAAGCATGCCATTGAATATGCTAAGGTAACCCGGAAAAAAGGACAATATGTGTTTACCAAAATAAAAGGGAAATAGCCCTTCAAGGAAGAAGGGCTGGTACTATAGCTTCTATTTGATTTTCTACTTTGTCGGGCAAGCGGGAGAAGAAATCTAAACCTGTAACACTTTCTACGGAATCTACAGAAACCATATATTTCTCCAGTTTGTTATGCCCTGCTTTATTGTTGAATAGAAATCCCATTGCTACCGGATTCTTTCGATTATAAATTAATATCACTTTAAAGAAACGGTCAGGCACAGCCACTTTGTGTTGCCCGATACGCTTGGGAGTGGGAGAGTCATAGATTGGTCCGCAAGCAATATAGATGCTGCCATATTTTTTAGCCCATCTGCGGCATTCCTCTTCTAAGTTCCCCCAGTCATCGCGGTTCAGTTTCTGGTTTTGAGGGCAAATATTGCTCATATAGAACGACTCTTGCATTGCTTTTTCACTCCATTTCATGTCGGCTGCCGGAGCCATGTGCCCTCTGTCGTAGCCCGAATGTGTATAATCGGAATGTTCTACCCGAGGTTCTGGCAAATCAGGGTCAGGAAGAAATTTATTCTTTCGCTCTTCATTGCCACTTGTTTCCTGACGTGTCAGTTCCCATGCAACCCAGTTAGGTGTTTTGTAGAAGTTATTATACGAAATAGTGAAAGCGGTACGAGTCAATCTGATTTCATCACGTTTCTGGGTGGAAACAGGAATTTCCAGCTTCGATGCAATATCTTTTTGCCTGTTCTCTTTCGCATCTTCCGATATTTTTTCAACATACTGAGTTGCATTGTCCACGGTTTGTTCTACCTGCTGTTTTAGGGAGGCCGATCTTGCCGTATCATTATTCTGATACAAATAGAGAGCGGCAGCTATGATTATGACAAGAAGGATAAAACCTTTCAGCGAGCCGGTAGAATTGTTCTTCTTTTTACTCATGTTCTGCCAGTTAGGACAATTTAAAACGAATACGGAAAATTCCCTCTTTATAGTCGGAACTGATGATACGGAAGGTACCTATTTCCGATGTATTAGTTACGTGCAGTCCGATACACAGGCATTCGTCATAGTCGCCTACTCGTACAACCCGAACGGTATCCGAAGCTCCGTCGGGCAGTCTTTTTAAGTCGAACCGTCCCTTGGCCTCTTCTTGGGTGATGTATTCAGTAGTAACAGGCAAATGTTGTGCTATTACTGCATTTACCGTACTTTCTATGCGTGCGATATCCTCTTCTGTAGGGGCCTGAGGTAAAGCAAAGTCGAGTTTGCTCTTTTTCTTTTCGATATGAGCCGAAACAGCGCGTCCACATCCAAAGAGGTTTACCATTGTACGGTTTACAATATGTTCGCAGGTATGCATAGGCGGATATTCCTGCTTGTTATGTTCATTCAGTTGAAGTTCTTCCATGATTAGTTTTTTATTGTTTATATTGTTATTGGTCTTTGCGGTTACATCATTCTATATCTGGTAGAATGATGAATTTTTATTTTCAATCGGAATGCAAATATATGCGATTTTTCGGGGAAAATATTCATAGAAATATTCTTATCTTCACGTATGGGCATAAAAAAAGGAGTACCGCTGTACTCCAACCTTTTGTTAACCTTAAATCTAATACTATGAAAAACACATTGCAAAGGTAGGGACTTTTTGTGATTCTACAAATATAAAA
This sequence comes from Phocaeicola sp., assembly GCF_057861905.1. Taxonomy (NCBI): domain Bacteria; kingdom Pseudomonadati; phylum Bacteroidota; class Bacteroidia; order Bacteroidales; family Bacteroidaceae; genus Phocaeicola; species Phocaeicola sp. The sequence continues at coordinate 48,557 of NZ_DBMACV010000016.1, forward strand.
GATGATTTTTTCTGCTGTATAACATTGTTTAAGAATTACCTTGCTGTAAAGGCTTTTCATTAACATCTGTTTTACGTACCTTTGCCTCACTAAAACTCATAATGATATGGCATTTGAAGCGACGAAAAGAGAATGGGGCGAACTATATGCATTTTTTCGCCTTCTGGCAGACGGTTATGTGTATGCCGGAACTCCCGATGTGAAAAGAAATGAACAGCAGCGCATTCCTGTAGCAATGGTACAGCGAGAAGAGCATGATGGCACGCGCCAATATATTGTAGAAAAAGACAATATCCATGTGAAGGGAGAGAAAATGGACAAGCTTGTACCGCGCGAAGACTTTGAGACTGTTGCCGAGTTGATATTACAGGCCATTCGTAACAGCCGGCAGGATGATGTGACTTCGCCCGATGGAGTGGAAGAGTTCCTGGATGAAGTGGCTATTTATGATCTGGAGGCTAAGACTGACGACCGCACGGACTTTAGTGTTGCTTTCTATGATGTTACTGCGCCGCTTACCGGCTTTTGTGTTCGCTCTCGACTGGGGATGATGTTTCCGCTGCTTGATGGTGGGCGTACGGCCAATTTTAAGTTTGAACAGACCGGCGTAAAGTTTGCTGTACCGACAATAAATAAGATAAATGCGGAGGGGGAGGAAGATGATGTGATTGCCCGTATGCTGATGATTGAACGCTTGGGAGGCGTTTTAAAGTATAACGATGTAGCCGACAAGATATTCCGCAGTAATCTTGCAATGCTGGACTTGCATATGGGACGTCTGCTTGCCGAAATGACGCGCTTAATGTGGTTGGACGGCATTACCAAGGTTTCAGATCTGACGGAGGAAGTGAAGCGCTTGAATCCGCTTAAGATTAAGGATGAACTGATAAACAAACATGGCTTTTACGAATATAAAATAAAGGAGTTTCTTTTGGCATTGGCTACCGGTATGCGTCCGGCTAAATTGTACAACGGTACCGAATCGGCTATCAGTGGCTTTTTGTTTGTGACGGGCGAAGGCGAAGTGTTGTGCTATCAGCGTGCTTATCGTCAGGTATTTGCCGATTTCCTGTTCTATAATTCTCGTCTTGAAAAAGGCTCTACGGAAAAAGATAAGTATGGTTATCTGGAACGTGAAAACGGAGTTTATTATTTTAAGCTGAACCTGAAAATCGGCTTGTTGAAACGTTGACTCTGATGTATATGCCATAGGGCGTATGCAGGCTTTAAATAATTAATGATCTATAGATCAAGAAGTATCCCGTCGTCGAATATTTTTCGGCGGCGGGATATTTTCTTTGGAGTATTTTCTCCTAAGAACGTCACCGTCTTTTTTTATTTTCTGTACAAAAAATAAAAATGTTTGTACAAATTTTTGTTTCCTTTTCCGCATCTATAGAAGAAAAGCTGCGAGGGAGATTCTTTTTTTTCCCTTATATTGCTTCAATAGTATTTGCAAGCCAGATTGTCGGGTGCCTGCGCTTTCATCTCTTTTCTCTTGAATTCTCTGAATTTGTAACTGAAGGAGGGTGTATCTTTATGACGAGGTTTAGATGCTTTTTGATATCTTGAATCATGTTTGTGTATTTGTCTGTCTTTTCATTCTGTTTGATGACTTTGCTGAACTTTTCGTAAGTTAGCTTCCTGCTTGCCTGGTGCATTCTTCCATGCAAGAAGCTTGATTGGTATAGCAGATGAAATTCTTGGAAAATCCTTTTAGATTTTTGTTGTAGCAGGTAACGGCATTCTTGCATTGGTGGAGCTGGATATAGCTTACGGTAGCATGTTTCATGCGGTAAAGTTCTCTGCTTTTATGTTATTTCTATTTTGCTTTCTATCATTTTCAGCTATGACAGGATATAAGTATTATTCGTTCCATCGTGATATCTTCTGTGGTTCTTGTAGACAGTTTGGGCGTTTTTCATTTCTGTCTGGAAGAGATTTCTGTTTTGTTCGACTTTGTTTTCTATTTTTGAGAATCTTTTTCTCGTTCTGTTGGGATAATTTTTGTGCTTTTAGTGGGAAGTTCGTTAGGAATTTCTATTCTATCTGCCGTTTTTTTTACCAGCCATTCCGATATTTTTCGGTCCCTGGAGCATTTTTCTGCCTATTTTGTGTAGGCATCTGCCGTGTTTTCCCCGTAATTTTGATTTTTCATCCGGAATCTTTTACATTTTGCGGATGTCGCCTGTCGTTTTTTTATCGGCTATTTCGGCATTTTTCAGTTCTCGGAGCATTTTTTCTGCCTGTTTTGTGCAGGCGCCTGCTGTGTTTTTTCCCGTAATCTTGATTTTTCATCTGGAATCTTTCGTGTTTTGTGGGTACTGCCTGCCGTTTTTTCATCTCATTCCCGTATTTTTTGTGCTTCTCCTGAATTTTTTTCTAAGGAAAAGCCTACTATTTTCGGCTTTCGCTTCCCATTCTCGGGTATTTTTCCCTCACCTTTCGAATCATTTTCAAGCTTTTTTCCGTGCAGTGTGGGAAATTTTTCTCTCCATATCCATAATTTTTCCACTTTTCTCAGGACTTTCCGGAGGGAATTTATCAGCCATTCCGGTATTTTTCGGTTTCCGAATCATTTTTTTTGTCAGTCTTGTGCAGGCTCTTGCCGTGTTTTTCCTCCGTCATCCCGATTTTTCTCCGGAATCTTTTGCGTTTTACGGATGCTGCTTGCTGTTTTTTTTATCAGCCATTCCGGTATTTTTCGATTCCCGGAGCATTTTTTTCTGCCGGTCTTGTGCAGGCGCCCGCCGTGTTTTTTCTCCGTCATCCCGATTTTCATCTGAAATCTTTCACATTTTACGGATGCTGCCTACCGTGTTTTTTCCAGCCATTCCGGCATTTTGGGGTTCCCGAAGCATTCTTTTCTGCCGGTCTTGTGCAGGCGCCTGCCGTCTTTTTTCCCCGTCATCCCGATTTTTCTCCGGAATCTTTTGCATTTTGCGGATGCCGCCTGCCGTGTTTTTTCCAGCCATACCGGCACTTTTCCCCCTTTTTCTGCCTTTCCCGCTTATGGAAAATCTCCTGCTTTCCTGCTTTTGTACGGACTTTCTGCATGGAACCGACGCGCGCGCATTCGCACGCGCGTAATAATATATTGAGTAGCCTTTCCGGCTTTCTTTTCCTTCTTCCGCAAGACATGCCGTAAAACATACCTGAAACACAGCCGTTTATGAATTTTCTTGCAAAAGTCTTGAAAAAAAGTGTTTGTAAAAGTTGGAGTTTGCGAAAAAGAGCGTAATTTTGCACCCGCTTTCGAGAGGGAAAGACGTTGAAGAGATGACATTCTGAAAGGAAAGGGAGCAGGAAGCAGCGGTTCTACGGTACCTCCAAGTATCTTACCTTAACGGCGTTAAGGGAGCGAGAACGGCAGCCGGTTGATGCCGACTTCCGCCGCCAAAAAAAACTTTTTGAAAAAAAACTTTCGAAAAAGTTTGGTGGTTACGAAAAAAGCTCTTACCTTTGCAAACGCTTTCGACAACGAGTGGAAGCAGAAAGA